>JAEZBW010000515.1 GCA_023426765.1 Bacillota bacterium | reverse complement strand
TCCACCAGCTCGGAAGCATACTGGGCAAGGGCCAGTTGCTTGAGCTGCTCGTTTGTGGCCCGGACCTCATCCCCAGTCGCGGCGGCCTGCGCCTGCATGTCCTTGAGAGACTGCAAGGTCTCGTCGTCCATAACTCCGGACAGGATCGAAAAGTCCATGGACGCGGTAGACGCCGAGTCGCCGGTGGCCGTCATTTTGTCGATCATGGCCCCGATGTAGGCCGGGCCGGCCAGGGTTTCGAGCGACACGCCGACTTGCTTGCCGGCCTCGTTGGCCGACGCAAAAGCCGTGGACAGCCGGGCCAGGGTGTCCACGGCGGCCTCGCCGGGCTTGGCCAGCTTGTCGAACGCGGTCTGGAGGCCCTGCTGCTTGAGGCCGTACATGGTCAGCGCGTTGGAGACGTTGCGGTAGTAGTCCCCTTTCTGCTCCTCGGTGACGTCCCAGGACGGGAACTGGAAGCCGGACAGGTTGGCCCCGATGCCCAGGGTCTTGAACCCCCCGGTCACGGTTGACGCATAGGGGGCCCACTCGCTTTGCAGAGCCGAAAGCGTAGCCGAATCCAGCGCGCCGGTGTTCTTAATGGTGTGCGTCGTGGACGACCCGCCGAACATGCTCGACGTGGTGTTTTTGTAGTAGTCCTCCCCGGTAGCGGAAAGGTTCGTGCCCGACACGCTCATGGAGTAGCCGGACCCGATTTTGGTGGACGTCTTGGTCTCCGACAATCCGGAGACGAGTAGCGCTCCGACGCCTACCAACGCGCCGATTCCCGTGGCCACGGTGCCCAGGGAAACGCCGAGCCCCGTGGCGGCGGCAGTGCTGGCCTCCGTCGCCGCCACGGCCCCTTCGGTGGCCGACGTCAACCCGGCGAAGCTCGTCCCCAGGGTCGAAACGTCGGCCGTCTCCATAAGGCCCAACGTCCCTTCCGAAGCCAGGGAGCCCACGGACGCCAAGCCCTCCGAACTGCTGGAGAGCATCCCCGACGTTAACGCCGCGTCAGCCGCCGAAGACCCGCCGGAAAACAGATCGGAAACGCCGCCCACGGCCTTGCTTAAAAGCCCGGTGGAATCGGACCCGGAGGACTTTCCGAATATGGAGCTCGTCCCGCTGGATCCGACGACACTTTCCACGATGGGTATCGTGACGTAGTTTTCCAGGGCGTACTTTATCATCTTTTGGATGATAGACATAAGGTAGTCCAACATCCCATCGAGGGCGGACTTAAACGCGTCCTGCATCGTACCAGTGCCGGTTATCCAGCCTTTTACAACGCTGGTGATGCCGGTTGCCGCCGTGCTGGAAAAGTCCTTTACGCTGGACGCTATGTCTTTGGACGCCGAAACCCACGCGTCGTGTTGCTGAGTCAGCGAGTCCTTGTATAACCCAAGCTCACTGGACAAAACGTCCTTGAGCGTTTCAAGGAAGGAAGACTCGTAGCCTATGCGCGCGTCGATTTCCTCTTTCCGCAGCTCGGAGCGCTTTCGTGCCGCGTAAGCCTCTTGGTCGTTTTCGTTCGTGATGTACTTCTTGACCTTGGAAATCCAGGTATCAAGATACGATTCGCGACGGTCCCAGTACTCGGCGTCCAGTGTGGCAGCGTCTCCGAGAGCCTTTAGCTTTTCGTCTGCTTCTTTTTGCAGATACAACGCGTTTACGTTGTAAGAAGCTTGCGCTATCTGCTCTTTAGTGGCAAGCGTGTCGTTCTCGATCTTCTTTATCTTGTCTTGACGGTCAAGCTCAAGCTGGATTATCTTACCAGATACCTCGGACTCTACGTCTCCGGTAAGCTGCCCGAGTTCTTCTTGGGTCTGGCCAAACTCTTTGAGGTAGGCCCTGGCATGCTCAAGCGCCGCGGTAGCGTCGGCGACGCCCTTACGGTACTTAGCCCAGTATACACCGGCTTCCGCCAAAGCGTCTTTGTCGTCGCCGTGGTAGTCCTCAAGCTTCTTTTGGAGCTCCAAGAGCTCGTGCTCGTAGTTTTTGAGGTTGGCCAAGTCCTTCGCGCCGAACGTGTCGCCTAAGAAGCTGGACTGCTCGGATAGCGCGGTGTTTTTGAGGTCCGTTATGTACTTGGTGAGGTCGGTCGACGTTTTGCCGCTCGACGAGCTGGACAGGTACTTCGACGCGTCCAGGGGCTTCGGCACGGCTTTGGTGCCGGCCGGCGTGTTGCCCGTCGCTGCGATGGACTCGGCGACCGCCTGCATGGGGTTTCCCCCGCCGAAAAACGTCTTCAGGCGGTCCCAATAGTACCCGGCCATCTCGCCCAGGGCCTGGAAAGCTGCTTTCCCTTGCTCAACAAGACGGGTCATGAGGTCGGCGTGGCCAAAGGCTATCTTGTTGATAGCCACGTCCCACTCGGCCAAGATGATGGCCTTGCGCTTTACCCACTCCTCTTCGCCGGCGGCTAAAGCGTCCATCTCCTTTTTGAGATTGGCCATGTCCTCGGCCATCTGCCCCGTGTAGCCGGTCTGCGCGCGGGCGGCCTCGCCAAGCCGGGCGGCGAGCGTCGAGGATCCCTCATTAAGGAGGGTGACAAGCTCGGTCGAGGACTGCCCAAAAATGTTGGCCGCTATTTGGCCTTTTTTGGCCGCATCGGTCCCGGCGTCCGAGAGCGCGCGGAACTTGCCGGCCACTTCCACCAAAAGCGCGTCCGTCGTTTTGTAGTTGCCCTCCGCGTCCTTGACAGAAATACCCAAATCCGCGAGCTGATCCCGGGCCAGCTTGGCGGACCCGGCCTGGCCGTTCGTGGCCGCGTCGAGAGCTTGGGCTGCGCTGGTGAGCGTGCCCATGGCAATGCCGGTCTGGCCGGACACAGACTGGAGGCGAGAAAGCTCCTCGACCGAAAGGCCCGTGGAATGAGAAAGCGCGTCAAGCTGCGCGCCCGTGGCAATGGCCTCTTGGGCGATGCCGTACAGCGCCCGCCGGGCCTTGTCCTCAAGGTAGGCAAAGCCGGCGTCGGCCAGTTTGTCGACGTTCAGGG
>JAEZBW010000062.1 GCA_023426765.1 Bacillota bacterium | reverse complement strand
CAATCCCACAGCTATTAAAACCTCTTGAAAAAGGGTTGTCAGGGTGTTACACCCCCCCAACAGTTCGCTCTGGCAACCTTTTTTCAATAAACTAAATCAGATCTGCTGCTTCGGATACCAACTGCTTTTCAATTCCCAATTCAGTGCGATGAAGTGTGTTGTTCAAAGCCGGCTCGGGTTACCCAAACGGTCTCTGCTTGTCATCAAAACCTGCCGGGCTCATGTATCGTCTAATCTGCATCAAACAATTTCGGAATATTTACTTATAGTCAAAGGGTATCTTTTGTCAACAAGCCTTCCGTGGTATGATAAAAGAGGATCGCCAGACTGCAAGGGGATGAAGACTTCTTGCAGTTTTTTACGTCACTTGTCTGCCGAAAGAAGGAATGGCTGTGTTTGAGTTACTGGTAACCGGTTTAAAGAAATATATGGATTCCACCCTTGTATTAAAGGATATCACCTTCCAGGCTTATGCGGGAGAAAAAGTGGGTATCATCGGTGCGAACGGGTGCGGAAAAAGTACCCTGCTAAAGCTGATTGCCGGTATTGAACCCATGAATTACTGGCCGGGATACCCACAGACCTCCAGCTTCGGTTATGACGAGGGGTTCATCAGTATACCGGAGAAGGCTACCGTGGCTTATCTGGAACAAATCCCCCGTTATGGGGATGGCGTAAAGGTCATTGATGTTCTAAACCTGGCCTTTGAAGAGGTTCATAAAATTGAGCAAGAGATGCGACAGATGGAAATGGAAATGAAAGCCCTTCAGGGTGCTGAACTGGACAGAGCCCTGAAACGCTACAGCAATCTGGCGATGCAGTTTGAAGTGAAGGGCGGCTATTCGATCGAAGAAAAACTAAGCCGGATCTGTACCGGGTTGAATTTTGAGGAATCATTTTTAAACAAGGAGTTCAGCCTGCTCTCCGGCGGTGAAAAAACCACCGTGGTTCTCGGAAAGCTGTTGATGGATAATCCGGATATCCTCCTGTTGGATGAACCGACGAACCATCTGGACATGTCGGCGATGGAGTGGCTTGAAAGCTATATCAACAGCTACAAAGGGATTGTCCTGATAGTTTCGCATGACAGATATTTTCTGGACAACACCGTGAAGAAGATCGTTGAAATTGAAGATATGGAGGCTATCACCTATCAGGGAAACTATTCGGCCTATGCCAGACAGAAGGACGAAAATCTGCGCATTCAATATGAGAATTATCTCGAGCAGCAAAAGAAGATTCACAGTATGGAAAAAACCATTAAGGATCTGAGGGACTGGGCAAATCGGGCTGATAACAATAAGTTCTACAGAAGAGCCGCCAGCATGCAGATCAAGCTGGATAAAATGGATAGGGTTGAAAGGCCTGTTTTTGATAAACAGAACATGAAGCTGGATCTGAAGGCTTCACAACGATCAGGGTATGAAACCATCAAAGCTGCTGCATTATCCAAAAGCTTCGGCGAAAAACTCCTCTTTCAGGATGCGCAGCTGTTGATCCGTTATGGAGAAAGAGCGGCGTTGATTGGGCCCAATGGAAGCGGAAAAACCACGTTTCTGAGAATGCTGCTCGGCGAAGAAACGCCCGACAGCGGAATCGTTGAAACAGGCGCGAATGCGATGGTCGCGTATTTACCGCAAGGGATTGTTTTTAACAATGAAGAGTTGACAGTACTGGATTGTTTCCGTGAGGATATCTCCATTCTCGAAGGCAAGGCCAGGGAATATTTGTCGAAATACATGTTCTATGGAAATTCGGTCTTTAAAAAGGTGAAGCATTTGTCCGGCGGCGAGAAAATCCGCCTGAAGCTGGCGAAATTACTGTATGATCCGGTAAACCTGCTCATCCTCGATGAACCGACGAATCATCTGGACATCGACTCCATTGAAACCGTCGAGGAAGCATTGGAGCAATTTGATGGCACTATCTTTTTCATATCCCATGACCGGTACTTTATTAATAAAATCGGTCAAAAGGTCATTGCCATCGAAGATCATATGCTAAAAAGCTACCAGGGAAATTATGATGACTATAAAAAGCTGAACCAGCAGAAAATGTCTGAAACTCCGAAAGAACCCCAGGGGAGGCAACCGAAAGGTGATAAACCCGCAAACCCTGAACAGGCACGAAAGGCCATAAACCCGGAAAAAGAAGGCCGGCAAAGGGAATTGGAAGTCAAAAGGCTTGAACAGGTTGTGAAAGACCTGGAAAGTGAAATCATGCGGGTAGAGTTGGCGATGGCTTCAAACCCATCGGATTATAACGAACTGGACAAATTGTATAACAGAAAGGAATCTCTGAGCAGGGAACTGGACGCTGCACTGGCCTTATGGCTGGGATTGGGTTCGTAACCAGGTGTATCTGTTTTCGTTTTCCTGATAGGTTTTGGTTTTTTGTGGTATAGAATGATCAGAAAGAAAATCAACCCATTCACTGTACCCAATGTCAGGAGAAGGTTATGGATTCTTTTTTCAGCAATAGTGACCCCTCTATCGTTCCCGAAGCATATATCCGCAATGGGAAGATGATCTCTGTCAACAAAAGCTTTACAGACTTCACCGGTTATCTGGATGAAGATATCCGAGGGCTGAGCTTTCCGGAATTTCTGACTAAAAAGCTGAAATCAGCCTGGGTTCCGGTAAATGGTGAGCTGCCTGAAAAGGCGGAGGAATGCTTTATTTTTTCAAAGGATCTTACGGCGATAAAAGTAAAGATATCCGTACAATCCGAAGGACACAGCGATTGCCAGGTCGTATCATTCATCAGAAAGAGTACCGATCTTCTTCAAAGGATTTTTAATTTTCTGCAGCATCTCCATGCAAACAGTGATACGGGATTTTTGATTTTATGTGCCGATCAGTTTACCGTCCTGAAAGCGAATAAATATGTCACTGATTTTACCGACAGGTTTTACAACGAAAGCGAAAGCTGTATTGGGGATACGATTTCCGGGGTTTTCGATCGCTTCGGCGGAATGTCCTTTGAACAGTTCCGCAATATGATGCCCTTCTCCGAGGAATCCAATCATGTCCATGAGTTACGATATGATTTCCCTTCCCTGGGCGTGACCTATTGGGATATCATCCTTGCGCCCATCCGGGAAGATTTGGTCATCAAATACATCGTCCTGGTGGTCCGGGAAGTGACGGAAGTCGTATTGAACAGGCTCAGGCTTGAGGAACAGGCAAAAACCATTCATCATAAAAATCAGCAGCTCCAGGCGATCTTTGATAATGTCTCCGACGGTTTATATATTGAAGATTACAGTCATGATGGGATCACCACACTGGTGAACAAGCATACGGCGGATTTCTTTAATGCCCTGGGAATTCCGCCTCAGAATCCCGAGAAGATCAAAAATTTCAGTTTTTATGACAGGGACGGGAACCCAGTCAGTCCTAAGAACCTGCCCATAACCAGAATCAGAAGAGGCCAGCAATATGAGCAGCTTCTCTATACCCTAAGACATCAGAATGGGGAAGATCATCTTTCGGTCAGCGGCTCACCCCTGTACGATGCCGGGCATAAGCTGAAAATGGCCATTCTGTGTATTCGGCTGGTCACCGACCGGGTGAATCACGAAAGAGAACTGCAGCAGCAAAGAGATTTATATTATGATATATTTGATAAGCTTGGCCTGCCCATCATTTATTTTTCTTACCCGGAGTTTAACTGCCAGGGTTTGAACAGAAACTCCTTCAATATCCTTACGACGGTTGCAAAAGGAACTCCGCTGGAAAAGGAGATTCACCCGGATAGTGAGCTGAACAGGCAGGTTTTTCTGAAACTGCAGTCAGCCCTCGAGTTAAAACAGGAAGAGTTTAAAAAGGTTTTTGCTGAAATGGAAAAAAAGCGGGAAACCGTTTTTCATAATTATGAAATCCTCCGCGAGGGAAAAAAGATTGTTTATAAGCTTGTCATTCAGCCCATCATCCGAGGCAGCCAGGAGATCAAAGAAATCATCATCACCGCCATCGATATCACCTATGAAATCGAACAACGGGAAGCGGTGGAGCGGCTGGTAAAAATGAAGGATGAGCTGGTTTACACCATTACGCATGAATTCAAAACACCGCTGACGGTGATCAATTCAGCCATCCAGGCCATGGAACTTCTGTGCTGGAATGAGATGCCTGCCAGGGCTAAGGATTATGTGAAGAAAATCAAACAAAATTCATTCCGCCAGTTAAGGCTGGTGAACAATCTGCTGGATGTGAACAAAATCAGCATCGGGAAGATGAAGATGAACCTGACGAACCTCGATATTGTTCAAACAACAAGGCTTATCACCGAATCCGTCCAGGTATACGCCCAGCAGAAAGGGATCCGGCTCGTTTTCTCCTCTTCGGCCGAAAGCAGAATCATCGGCATTGATGATGAAAAATATGAAAGAGTGCTTCTGAACCTGCTATCCAACGCCATTAAATTTACTGCGGGCGGAAAGGCAGTCTATGTCAGGATATCCTTTAAAACGCACCATCAGAAACGAATGGCCTGCATTGAAATAGAGGATGAGGGCATTGGAATTCCGGAGGATAAATTTGACCTGATATTTGAGCGTTTTGGCCAGGTGGACAGTTCGCTGACGAGAAACGTTGAAGGCAGCGGCCTTGGACTGACGCTTGTCAGGCAGATTGTTGAAGCGCATGGCGGAGAAGTTGCAGTGAAAAGCAGGATGGGAGAGGGCAGTGTGTTTACGGTTTTTCTGCCTGCGCGTAAAGTACCTGCCAGTGTACAGAAGAGAAACGCCGTACCCTTCTTAAAAAGTCAATTGGAACACATCACCGCAATGGAATTATCCGATATCTACCTCTAAATGGGGGAAGGAGTAAGCGCAGCCCCTTTTCAAATGCTTTCCGATCTGATAGAATCCATAGGGGATTGAAGTGGCTCATCCGGTGCCGGGACAAACCCAGCATCGGAAATTTTGTGCTTATGAAGCATTCTGCTGCAGCGGAAAGCTTTGCAGCTGAGGAAAACCATGATTTTAAAGCATATCGTATCACCCGCGGAAGACAATACACAGCTCAGGAACATCTTAAGGCGTACGCTCTGCCTGTCCAATACGCTTCTCAAGGGAATGAAGCATACGCAAAACATATTGGTGAACGAAAAGCAGATCCGCTTTATAGACAGGGTGCATCAGGGAGATGTTGTCAGCGTGCGCCTGGAATTTGACGCAGAGGATTCTACAATAGCAGCGGAGGATATACCTGTTGACATCCTGTACGAGGATGATTCGGTCATTGCTTTAAACAAACCCGCAGGCATGGTGATTCATCCATGCTCCGGACACCCCGATAAAACCCTGGGAAACGCACTGATGGGGCATTTTCAGCGCACGAACCAAAGGATCAAGCTGCGCCCGATGGGCAGACTGGATACGAACACCACCGGAATTGTGCTTTTTGCGAAAAATCCTTATGTGCAGGACTTTTTGATTCACCGGATGAAGGATCGCAGTTATCAAAAGAACTATCTGGGAATTGTACATGGCGTCTTTGATCCTCCCGAAGGAGAAATATCCCTGCCCATAGCCCGCAGGGAAGGAAGCATTATCGAGCGCGTGACCGACCCGGAGGGCGCTGAAAGCCTTACCCTGTATAAAACCGCCGCAGAAAATCAGGGGTACTCCCTGGCCCGTTTTCAAATTGTTACCGGGAGAACGCATCAAATACGGGTGCATTGTGCCGCCGTCGGTCATCCTCTTTTGGGGGATACCCTGTACGGAAAAATCCCAACCGGGCTAATCGATCGTCAGGCACTGCATTCCCATACGGTAAGCTTCATCCATCCCGCATCAGGACAGGAAATCACCCTTACAGCGCCCATCCCGGAAGACATGAAAAGGGTAATGGCAGCGCTTGGGTTGGATAAAATGTTATGAACACAATCATGCAAATAAAAGGGAGCGATATTATGGACAAAATGAATCTGACGATGCTGACCGATTTCTATGAAATCACCATGGCCAATGGATATTTTAAAAACGGGCTGAAGGATAAGATAGCCTACTTCGATATGTTTTTCCGCAAAGTGCCCGATAATGGCGGTTTTGCCATTATGGCCGGAGTGGAGCAGCTGATTCGGTATATCAGGAACTTAAGGTTCACCGACGAAGACATCGACTATTTACGATCAAAGAAACTCTTCGGCGAGGATTTTCTGCAATATCTGAAGGACTTCCGGTTTTCCTGCGATGTGTGGGCCGTGCCCGAAGGCACGCCCATTTTTCCCAACCAGCCTGTGGTCACCGTCCGCGGGCCTGTTATTGAAGCGCAGTTTGTGGAGACCATGGTTCTTTTAACCATCAACCATCAAAGCCTTATCGCCACAAAAGCCAACCGGATTGTACGGGCTGCCGAAGGCCGCGGAGTGATGGAATTCGGTTCAAGAAGAGCCCAGGGGTATGACGGTGCGATTTATGGCGCTCGCGCTGCATATATTGGGGGCTGTATGGGCACCGCATGCACCATTGCTGAAAGAGAATTTGGCATTCCGGCCATGGGAACCATGGCCCATAGCTGGGTGCAGCTGTTCCCTACCGAGCTGGAATCCTTCAGGGCGTATGCAAGGCATTATCCCGACAACTGCACACTGCTTGTGGACACATATAACGTGTTGAAATCAGGCATCCCCAACGCCATCAAGGTTTTCCAGGAAGAAGTCGTTCCCCGGGGCTTCAGACCGGTGGGGATTCGGATCGACTCGGGCGATATCACCTATCTTTCGAAAAAAGCGCGCAAAATGCTGGATGCGGCAGGCTTTCCGGATTGCAAAATCGTTGCATCGAACTCGCTGGATGAGTTCATCATCCGGGACATTCTGATTCAGGGCGCACAGGTGGATCTGTTCGGTGTGGGCGAGCGGCTGATCACCTCCCGTTCCGAGCCTGTGTTCGGCGGGGTGTACAAGCTTGTGGCTGTCATGGAAAACGGGGAGATAGTTCCAAGGATCAAGATCAGCGAGAATGTGGAAAAAATCATCAATCCGGGCTTTAAGCAAGTCTGGCGGCTGTATGACAATGAGAGCGGGAAGGCGATTGCCGACGTGCTTACACTGCACGATGAAATCATTGATGAGAGCCAACCCTATGATTTATTTGATCCTGAATACACCTGGAAGAGGAAGACGGTGACGAATTACCGCGCACGGCGCCTTCTGACCAGAATTTTTGATGCCGGCCGCTGTGTATACGAAAGCCCGTCATTGAAAGATATCCGGGATTATTGCAAAGAGCAGACCGATACGCTGTGGGATGAAGTAAAGCGTTTTGAGAGCCCGCATCAATATTATGTGGATCTGTCGCTTCCGCTATGGCAGATGAAGGAAGCCCTGCTGAAGAAGTTCTCGGTGTAACAGCGAATTTATCAGGAGCCTTCGCGCACATCCTGGCACCGCATTTGCAGCAGAACCGCTGAAACAACATGTTATATCCGTAAAAAAGAGAGGAACTGGAAAATGGAGCTTCCACTGGCTCTTCGCGAAGCGATGGAACAGCAACTGAACGGAGCACAATCCGGGCAAATGGTCCAGGATGCTCAGGCGATCAGTCTGCGGTACAGAACCCAAAGCGGCAGAGGTGAACGCCTGCTGACTGGAGATCATGAAGCCTCAGCCTACGCGGCCGCCCGAATGCCGGCCACCTATGGGGCTGTCTTTTCAAGCCTGGAACAGGCCCTGGATATTACCGGATATTGTCCTGCAACATTGCTGGATGCAGGTGCAGGGACGGGTGCGGCATCCTGGGCTGCCGACAGCCTGCTGCAGCTAAAAAGTGTGACCTGCCTGGAGCGGGAAAGCGCCATGCTGAAAATCGGAAAAGAGATGATGCAGTATGGTTCTGCCGTGTTGCGTTCGGCAAAATGGCTGCAGCAGGATCTGGTTCAGGATGAACCCATTGCACAGGTGGAATTGGTCATCGCCGCCTATGTGCTGAATGAAATGACGGTTCAGGGCAGGCTGATTGCAGTTGAAAAACTATGGAAGGTGGCAGGACAACTTCTGCTTCTGGTGGAACCGGGAACACCCGCCGCATTTGCTTCCCTGATGGAAGTCCGAAATCACCTTGTGCAAAGAGGTGCAAAGATTGCCGCCCCCTGCCCCCGGCAGGGAGAATGCCCAAGACCGAAGGAAGACTGGTGCCATTTCACCTGCCGTATTTCCAGAAGCCGTTTGCACCGACAGTTGAAAGGCGGGGAAGCCCCCTTTGAAGATGAGAAGTTCTCCTATATCGCGCTCTGCCGTGAGGAAATCCCTGCACCCAACGCCCGGGTGCTGAGGCACCCGCAGGTAAGGGGCGGACATATCATGCTCGAGGTTTGTACGGCACAGGGGCTGCAAAGCATTACACTCAGCAAAAAGGATGGGGAAAGTTACAGGAAGGCCAGAAAAGCAAAAGCCGGGGATGCGTTTTAATCCCCGGCTATCTTATCACCCGATTCAATGAGCGCTTGCGCGAATTGTGCGCCAAAACGCGGGCGCTGAAAGCGCCTACCTTGCGCGTTTTGTGTGCAACGCGCCGCGAGCATTTTATCAAATGTCCTTCAGTGGGGGATTGTACCCAC
>JAEZBW010000057.1 GCA_023426765.1 Bacillota bacterium | reverse complement strand
GTGGGTACAATCCCCCACTGAAGGACATTTGATAAAATGCTCGCGGCGCGTTGCACACAAAACGCGCAAGGTAGGCGCTTTCAGCGCCCGCGTTTTGGCGCACAATTCGCGCAAGCGCTCATTGAATGGCACAGTGAACCTCCCGCTGCTGCCGTAATTTCAGAAAGCTTTACGGGCGGGTACGCAAAGAAGCAAAAAACACCGAAGTGCGGGATAATTGCTTCATCCCGCACACGGTTTTTGTTTCTTCAAACCTATTATGCACGAATCAGGAAGGAATTATTTATCGATGTGAGGTCTTAAAATAATTGTCGCAAGCGGCGGAATTTTTAAAACGATGGAACAGGGTTTTTGATGACAGGGTATTTTATCGGCCTGGATGGGATGGTTGTTGGTGACATTGCTGCCGCCGTATTCCTCACGGTCGGTGTTGAAGATTTCTTCATAAACGGCGTCTACCGGCGCACCAATGCGGTAATTGTCATGCACGGCCGGAGTGAAATTGCACACAAAAATTAACATGTCCCGCCAGTCCTTACCCTTGCGGATAAACGAAACAATGCTGTGTTCGGTATCATTGCAGTCAATCCACTCAAAGCCCCCGAAACTGAAATCAACCTCATGCAGGGCAGGTTCACTGCAATACAGGCGGTTCAGTGCTTTCACATAGTCATGGGTTTTCCGGTGCATCGGGTAATCCAGCAGGTGCCAATCCAGGCTCTCCTTATACTTCCATTCAATAAACTGGCCGTATTCTCCGCCCATGAACAACAGTTTCTTTCCCGGATGGCCGATAAAGTATCCCAGCGCAGCCCGCAGGCCCGCGAATTTCTGCCAGTAGTCTCCGGGCATTTTGGAAAGCAGCGAACACTTTCCATGCACCACCTCGTCATGGGACAACACCAGGATGAAATTTTCACTCCAGGCGTACATGAACGAGAAGGTGATAAGATTCTGGTGATTTTTACGGTAAATGGAGTCCATGCTCATATATTTCAGGAAATCATTCATCCAGCCCATATTCCATTTGTGGGAAAAGCCAAGGCCACCGTCGTGAACAGGTTTGGTGACCATGGGCCAGGAGGTGGATTCCTCTGCGATCATCATCACATTGGGGAAGTATTTGAATACCACAGTATTCATGTGGCGGATGAACTCAATGGCTTCCAGGTTTTCTCGGCCGCCGTACTGATTGGGGATCCATTCCCCTTCCTCCCGGCAGTAATCATGGTAAAGCATGAATGCCACGGCATCCACGCGCAAACCGTCGGCATGAAAGATATCCAGCCAGTAAACGGCGTTGGAGATTAAGAAGTTCCGAACCTCGTGGCGTCCGTAGTTGAAAATGTGCGTGCCCCACTGCCGGTGTTCGCCGCGCCGCATGTCTTCATGCTCATAGATGGCCGTGCCGTCAAACCGGGCAAGCCCATGACCATCCTTTGGGAAATGGGCCGGAACCCAGTCGAGAATAACCCCAATGTCATTTTGATGACAGGTATCGATGAAATACTTCAAATCTTCGGGTGTGCCATATCGGGCGGTAGCGGCATAATACCCTGTTACCTGGTAACCCCAGGAGCCATCAAAGGGGTGTTCCATCACCGGAAGCAGCTCCAGATGGGTGTAGCCCATTTCCCTGGCATAGGGAATCAGCCGGTCGGCCAGCTGGCGGTAGGTTAAAAACCGGAAGCCTGTTTCAGATTTTGGATCCGGGTCGGGTTCCTGCTGCCAGGAACCCAGGTGATCCTCATAGATGTTCACCGGCCTGGAGTCGGTATTTTCACATTCCCTCCGCTTCATCCAACCCTGATCATTCCAGGCATAATTGTTCAGATCATAGACCATCGAAGCCGTTTCCGGCGGTTTCTCGGCATAAAACGCATAGGGATCGGCCTTCAGATAGATTTCATCGGAAGGCGTGCGGATCTCATATTTGTATATGTCCCGCTTCACCAAACCCGGAATGAACAGCTCCCAAACCCCGGAGCTGCCTATCGTCCGCATCTGGTGCCGCCTTCCATCCCACTGGTTGAATTCTCCTACCACGCTGACACGTTTGGCTGAAGGAGCCCACACCCCGAAGGAAACCCCTTTAATCCCGTTCATTTCGCACAGATGCGCCCCCAGCTTCTCATAAATCCGGTGGTGGTTGCCCTGGTTGAACAGGTACAGATCATAATCCGATATGGTGGGCCAGAAGCTGTAGGGATCCCAGGTTTCATAGCAATGACCGTCAGCCAGGGTTATTTTAAGCTTGTACGGAAAGGGTTCATTGAATCCTTCCACCGCAAGCATAAAGAAGCCCCGGAGGTCTTTTTTCTCCATACTGAAGCAGGTTCCGTCCTTTTCATTCAGGACACTGATGCTTTCAGCGTTGGGTATGTACACGCAGATTGTGATCCCGCCATCGGTGTGCATGCCCAGTATTTCATGCGGATTTCTGTGAACTCCCGACAGGATTGCTTCTATACTGTTCTGGTCCGGAAAAAAACCCATATATAAATCCCTCTGTTCCGGAATGCAGGAGATACCCTGCCTTCCCATATTCTCTGTTTATTTTACGGCATAAGTATGCCCAATTTTTAACAATAATATCCGTCGGGTTTGAACTGCTCAGAGGCAGAGAAACCACTGCGAGACTTGCTTCGTGTGTGTTGTTCGGAGCCGGATCGGGTTTCCCGGACGGTCTCCACTCGTCACCAAAATCACCAAAATCACCCGTTAACTCTACTAGTGTGTGAACAGTAACCATGAAGCCCGCACGGAAGGAAAACCGATTGCTTCCTCTTGTATCCTGAGGAAAAATTATGATAAACTTAAAACGGGCTGAACGCTGCATCAACTGTGAGGGTTGATGGACGAATGAACAGCCGGGCCGTATTTCTCCCATC
>JAEZBW010000049.1 GCA_023426765.1 Bacillota bacterium | reverse complement strand
CAAGACCCACCAGAACCAGGCTTAGTATGCCTCTCTGGTTGTTTTTTATTTCAAAGGAACCGTCGATGATGGTCTTCATGTCGGGCTGTATCAGGGAGCGAACCAGCTCCATTGTCCGGTTCCGTATCGTAATGTTCATCCGTGTATTTGCATTGACGCTTTCATGCCCCATCACCTGAGGATACAGCATCGTCACATTGGGGCCGCGGTAAACCCGGATCACAGTATCCACCGGTCGCTTGATCAGCAGCATAATTCTACATCGCCTCCATCATGCGGCGAACCCGGCAGCAAGACCGGCAGTCCTGCGAGCCAAAGCTCACCGCAGTTTTCAATTCATTGTATGCAGCGAATGAAGAATCTGCCCTCATTTCCCAGCCATAAACGGCATCATGCTTTCGGCATTATTAAAATATTGAAGGATGGCTGGATAGATATCTGTAATTTTTTCTATGTGTATATTTCTTTGCATTTCAGTGATAAAGAAAACCGGTACGGGATTGGTGGTATGGGTAGAAACTGAAAGATCCTCAATATTGCCATGGTCGCTGGCGATGACCAGTACTTCATTCTCCAGATTCATCAGTGTCAGCAGTTTTTCAAGGAAACGGTCCAGCCTTTCCAGAACCTGAACAGCCTGTTCCATATCCATACTGTGACCTGCAAGGTCGGAAATGAAGAATTCAAACAGCGTGAAATCATACTCTCTGCTGATCCCGTAAAGGTTCTCCGCAGCCTTTGCAGGTTCAAGCAGCATAACGTCATAACCTCTTTCACGCAGTCCCTCACCGGTGATGTCATGGTATACGCCCAGTCCCTTGCTGTAAACCTCCAGCAGCCTGAAGGGAAGCTTCGCAGAAAGGTTCATCAGCGTGGTCGCCGATGGCTTGAACAGCCCTCGGGGCTTTTCCTGCATGCGTTCCAGATATTCCTTTGTATAAACATTGGCAAATGTAACGCGGAAGCCTCTTTCCATCAGCGCTGTAAAAATGTTTTTCCTGCGGATCATCTCGGCCAGCGTTTCGGTCGGCCTTGTGCTGTAATGCCTTCCCAGCACCGCAGGGGCGTTTTCACCGGTATAGATAGCTGTTTGACCGGTTGCGCTCTGCGGCAGCCCCGGAACACCCAGGCAGGCGTCAGCCGGGAAAAAACCATAAGTTTTCACCAGATAGTTCCAACAGGGAAGGTTTGCTTTTATAAATGGGTTGGATGGGCTGTTTTGCCCTATTCCCAACCCATCAATGAAGATCATTATCATCTTCGGCATAAGTAGGGGGACACACCTCTGCTTCGGGGGTCATCCTTTTTGAGGAATGTCCCCCACCTTAAATTCAGCTTCATCTCTTCGGACTAAGATTTCATTTGTTTTAACTTAACCATGGGGACACACCCCGGTTGCATGGGCGAGCAGCAAGCTTTAGCTTGCGACCAGCCGCTGCTTCGCGGGTCATCCTTTCTGCGGAATGTCCCCCGATTTCGTTTTACCTTCATCTCTTCGGGCTAAGCAACTACTTGAGGGACAAACCTTTATTTGAAGTAATGCACGCCGGCTTCAAACAGGTGCTGATCCTTTTCACCGGGTACATTCCGGAAGGTATGCGCCGTATACCGCTCATTATGCCCCATTTTCCCGAATATTCTTCCGTCGCGGCTGGTGATTCCTTCGATTGCTGCTTCGGAACCGTTCGGGTTAAACCGGATATCATATGCAGGCCTGCCATCCATATCCACATACTGTGTGGCAATTTGTCCATTTGCGGCCAGCTCGGCGATGACTGCCTCCGATGCCGCAAAGCGTCCTTCTCCATGGGATATGGCAATGGTATGGATTTCCCCCGGCATTGTTTTCGCCAGCCAGGGTGACAGGGAGGATACCGTTTTTGTCCGAATCAGGCACGAAGCATGCCTTCCTATGGTATTAAAGGTTAACGTCGGACTGTTTTCATCCAGTTCCCGAATTTCGCCGTAAGGCAGCAGTCCAAGCTTCACCAGCGCCTGGAAGCCGTTACAGATACCCAGAACAAGGCCGTCTCTCTGCTTGATCAGCTCCATCACCGCTTCGGCAAGAACCGGATTGCGGAACACCGTTGCGATGAATTTTCCCGAACCTTCCGGTTCGTCTCCGGCGCTGAAACCACCGGGGAGCATGATGATCTGGCTGTTGTCGATTTTCTTTTTCATCGCCTGCACGGACTCTTCAATGTCTTTTGGCGTCAGGTTTTTCATGACGTAAATGTCCGCTGTCGCACCGGCTTTTTCAAAGGCCCTTGCCGAATCCACCTCACAGTTCGTGCCCGGGAAAACCGGAATAAAGACACGGGGTCTGGCAAATACCTGGCTGTGCCGGATTGGCTGATACCTGTCAAAACAAACCTTCACAGGCTTGTCATCACGCACAGACGTACGGGTGGGGAAAATACCTTCCAGGGGCTTTTCCCAGGTTTCCTTCAGTTCCTTCAGTGTAAGGCTGATATTCCCGATAGTGACAACCGGGTTGACGGTGGTAACACCCAGTATTTCATAATCCAGCCCTTTCAGTAAATCCTCCGGGGCTACTGCTTCCGGCATTTCCAGAAGGATACTGCCGGGCATTAAGGTAAACCATTTTTCTGGCACTCCTGTTGTTTCGGTGTAAAAACCGATGTCATTTCCAAACGCCATTTTGCTAATCGCTTCGGCAATTCCACCTGTCTTTACGCTGCAGGCCGACAATACCACACCTGCCTGTACCAATTGATGAATGCTGTCCCAGGTCTTTTGCAGATGGTCAAAATCCGGAAGGTTTAAAGTATCCTTTTTCACCCGGAGCAGAACCACATGGCTGCCGGCCTTTTTAAACTCCGGTGAAAGAACTTTCGTTACGTCAACGGTGTTCACTGCAAAGGCTACCAGAGTAGGCGGCACATGCATATCCCGGAAGGTTCCGGACATGCTGTCCTTTCCGCCGATAGCCGGTATCTTCAGGCAAAGCTGCGCATAAAACGCACCCAGCAGAGCACTGAAGGGTTTACCCCAGCGCACTGGGTCTTTGCCGGGTTTTTCAAAGTATTCCTGGAGGGTCAGCCGAATGCTCCTGTAATCGCCGCCCATCGCGACAATCTTTGCTGCAGCTTCCACCACCGCGTTCACCGCACCGTGGAACGGGCTGTTCATCGACACCTCGGGGTTAAAGCCAAAAGACATTAAGGTTCCTGTGGTGGTTTCACCCTTCTCAAGAGGTATTTTAGCAGCCATACCTTCAGCAGGGGTCAGCTGATTTTTCCCCCCGAAAGGCATCAGCACGGTACCCGCACCGATGGTGCTGTCGAACCTTTCGGCAAGCCCCTTCTGGCTGCAGACATTCAACCGTTTCAGGTTATCAAGCCATGCACTGCGCATATCGGCATCAGATGTCTTTGAGGTTTCATCCGTTGAAGCCGGTTCCTGCACCGTGATGCGTGTAACCTGTTCAGCCCCATTTGTATTCAGGAAATCGCGGCTGACATTGACGATATTCCGGCCACGCCAGCGCATAACCAGTCTGTTTGCACCAGTGACCACGGCAACAGGGGTTGCTTCCAGGTTTTCCTGATGGGACAGTTCAATGAATTTGTCGCTGTCTTCCTTTGCGACAACCACTGCCATTCTTTCCTGGGATTCGGATATGGCAAGCTCGGTGCCGTCCAGACCCTGATATTTTTTTGGGACGGCATCCAAATCGATCTCCAGGCCGTCGGCCAGTTCACCGATAGCCACCGAGACACCGCCCGCACCAAAATCGTTGCAGCGCTTGATCAGCCTGGAAACCTGTGGATTCCGGAACAATCGCTGAATTTTTCTTTCGGTGGGTGCATTTCCCTTTTGTACTTCGGCGCCACAGGTGGCCAGAGATTCTTCGGTATGCTCCTTTGACGAACCGGTTGCGCCGCCGCAGCCGTCCCGGCCTGTTCTTCCGCCGAGCAGGATGATCACATCGCCCGGTTCGGGGTTTTCGCGAACCACATTATCTTTCGGAGCAGCGGCGATCACTGCCCCTATTTCCATTCTTTTTGCCACATAGCCTTCATGATAGATTTCCTGAACCTGGCCGGTGGCAAGGCCTATCTGGTTTCCATAAGAGCTGTATCCATGCGCGGCTGTCGTTGTAATCACACGCTGGGGAAGCTTTCCGGGAAGGGTTTCGGATACCGGCTTTCTCGGATCACTGCTGCCGGTGACCCGCATGGCCTGGTATACATAGGATCGGCCAGACAGCGGATCACGAATAGCGCCGCCGAGGCAGGTTGCAGCACCGCCAAAGGGCTCTATTTCGGTGGGATGGTTATGGGTTTCATTCTTAAACATCACGAGCCAGGGCTCGATTTTCCCATCAATATCCACATCTACAACGATGGAGCAGGCATTGATCTCCTCGGACTGATCCAGATCATTCAAAAACCCGGTGCGTTTCAGCTCTTTCATCGCAAGGGTTGCAATATCCATCAGGCATATGGTCTTTTTTCTGTCCCCGTAAACCCTTTTGCGTGTTTCAAGGTAGGTGCCGTAAACCTGGCGGATTTTGTCGGACACCGGGCCACCTTCAAATTCAATATCTTCAATGCGGGTTAAAAAGGTGGTATGTCTGCAATGATCAGACCAATAGGTATCGATCATTCTCAGTTCGGTTACGGTCGGATCCCTCTTCTCTTCCTCCCGGAAGTAATTCCGGCAGAACGCAAGATCCTCTGTGGACATCGCAAACCCAAATTGCTGCAGCATTTTTTCAAGGCTGTCTGCGTCCATGGAGATAAACCCGGTTACTGTTTCCACATCCGACGGAACAGGCTGCTCCACATGAAGGGTGATCGGCTTCTGCAGGGCTGCTTCACGGCTTTCCACCGGATTGATGCAATAACTTTTTATCCTGCTAAAAGCTTCATCTGAAATAGAGCCTTCCAGAACAATAACGGTTGCAACCCTGATTTCAAGGCGTTCGGTTCCAGACAGCAGCTGGATGCACTGCGCACAGCTGTCTGCACGCTGATCATACTGACCGGGCAGGTATTCGACGGCAAGGATTCTGTCTTCTTTCTGAACCGGCAGCTCTTCTTCATAAATATAATCAACCGGAGGCTCTGAGAAAATGGAGGTTTTTGCTTTCTCGTAATCGTCCTCCAAAATGTCTTCCACATCATAACGGTTGATGATCCTGACCCGCTGAACCCCCGGAATCTCCAGATTCTCGGTGATCTCCCGCAGCAGCTTGCCTGCCTGGATATCAAACCCCGGTTTTTTTTCAACAAAAATTCTTCTGACAGCCATTCCTTTTCCCCTTTTCCATCGCAATCATAGTAAAAAATCCCTGTTTAACATCCCTATTATACCGTTCTGTGTTTCGTTTGAAAAGCAGGGAAGAAAAAACTTGGCGACTTGCCGCAACAATGCTTGAAAAAAGGCGGTGCTTTTGTAAGAACTTACAATCGCACTGCCATTTTATTCGGCAAAATACCTGCCAGAAAAAAACGCTTTGGGGATGCCGTGCACTGTGCCCTGACATACGTTTCAGGGCCACAGTGCAGCAGCGGTTTTATATGAAGGGTTTAACCCTTGTCTTCGCCCAGGGTAACATTCAATGTTATATATTCTCCCTTGATAGGCTCCATGCTGCTGATACGGTATACCTTCAGGCGAATTGTATCACCCGCTTTGAATTTATTCTTTTGGGTTTCCAGCTCGCTGAAGCTTTTCACAGCCACACCGTTGAATTCTATAAGGATGTCACCGGTTTTCACCCCTGCATTATAGGCCCCGCTCAGAGGAACTACATCAGCTACTAGAAGCCCCATCGGTGTGTTTTTCTCTTTCGCGATATCTTCAGTGTAACGGGGATCGATGGATACACCCAGCTGCGGACGCCCCATCACATAACCGTTCGATATCAGGCTGTCGGCAATCTCCTTTGCCGTATTGATGGGTATTGCAAAGCCAAGGCCTTCATAACCCACAGCACCGATCTTGATTGTATTGACACCGATGACTTCCCCTCTGGAATTCAGCAGCGCACCGCCGCTGTTCCCGGGGTTAATGGCCGCATCGGTCTGAATAACCTTCATTTCCTGGTTTTCACCCACCTGTACCAGACGGTTCAGCCCGCTGATGATACCCGATGTCACCGATCCCATAAATTCCAGCCCGCCGGGGTTGCCAATGGCAACGGCAAGCTCGCCTACCTTCAGTTCGTCTGAGTTGCCCAGATCCACAGCCGGCAGCTCTGAAAGGTCGATCTTGATGACGGCCAGATCGGTTTTTTCATCACGTCCTATCACGGTTGCATCATAGGCCTCATCCATCTGATTGGGCAGAATCACCTGGATGGATGCACCCTGGGCGATCTTGGTGCCGGTTTGCATGGCCGACTCGATCACATGATTGTTAGTTAAAATGTACCCGTCGCTGCGAATGATGATCCCTGAACCAGAGCCGCTGGAGCTCTGAGCTCCAAACCACCAATTCTGCATCTGATAAGTCACCTTGATGCCTACGATGGACGGGCTTACCTTTTCAGCAATCGCTGTAATGGGAGAATCTGTTTTATCGATGATTTCAATCTGCTTCACCGGCTCGCCCATCAGACCCGAACCTTTTGGGCTGGTCTGTGTGTTGCCTGCCAACCTCGGGGTGCCGAACTGGAACCATGCTCCCACCAGTGCGCCTCCGAGCACCGAGCTCAGCAATGCTACGATCAGCAGAGGTACAATCATCTCCCTCATTTTACCTTTATGCGGCTTTTCATATCTTTCGGAATAAAATGAGGAAGTCTTCAAATTGTCAACCTCATCCTGTTTCCGTTCACTGTAATAGCTATAATATGGATTCGGGTTTTGCTGCCGGCCGCCGGAATATTGCTGATTGCCTGTGTAATTCACATTG
Source organism: Bacillota bacterium (assembly GCA_023426765.1). Lineage (GTDB taxonomy): Bacteria > Bacillota > Clostridia > DSM-8532 > DSM-8532 > JAAYJG01. Next base: position 1,656 of record JAEZBW010000049.1, on the reverse strand, counting down.
CTTGGGTATGGTGAATGACTGCCGTAGTAAGAACCGCTTGAATACTGCTGGCTTCCGTTATAACTCGAGCTGTATGCCTGGCTGCCCGGATTCTGATGGCTGTTGGAACTCTCCTGCCATGAATTTTCATTGTTTTGATCATTTTGTTTGAACTCGTCCATGATCATCTCTCCTTTCCCTTTTTCTGCTTCCTGTTTCAATCGTGACAGGCTAAACCTGTAATGTTTGGTTTCACTTCAACTTCATTTTGCTTTTACGACTGTTTCTATTTTTATTGTAATCATGATTTTTTACATCAGTATGAATAATCTGTGAATTGTGATGATATTCTATGCTTTGAATCGCACTTCTCCGATTTTCCAGTTTTTTAGGGGTTACAGTTCTGGCAATTGTCTGGTAGAATAGTCAACATAAAAATAACGCCGAATTTCCATATGGAATACGGGGGATTTCAAATGGGAGGGCAACCTGGGTGCTTACTCATGCAACTGGCTGCCCGCCCATTTTTCCTGGGGTGAATCTCTTTCCAGAGAAGGGCTCCTCTGCCCGAACCCGTCAGCTAACCTCGGAGGCGAAAAGGAGGATTTTTATCATGAACAGAAAAGTGAAAGGCTTTCTGGCCGTTCTTGCACTGACGGCATTTTTACCGAATGCTGCTGCTGCGGCTTCGTATGAGGTGGTAAAGGGTGATTCCCTGTATACGGTAGGTCAGCTTTTCGACACAACTGCAACACAGGTCATGCGGGACAACCATTTAAGCAGTACCGTCATTTATCCCGGCCAGAGGTTAGAGGTTCCAGCCAGGGTGCACACCGTTCAATCCGGTGATTTTCTGTATGCGATTGCAAAAAAGTATGATATATCTCTGAATAATCTCAGAAAAGCCAATGCAAAATGGGATGACGTGATATATCCAGGTCAGAAGCTGATTATCCCCGCTGCAGGTCAGTCGACCATGGGGGCATTTTCGGCTTCGGAAACGGCTCCTGCTGCGAAAGCTTCCATAGCCTACACGCAAAACGAGTTGGAGCTGCTTGCGAAGCTGATAACCGCCGAAGCAAACAATCAGCCGAATCAGGCAAAGGTGGCGGTCGGTGCGGTTGTTGTGAACCGGGTTCAGGATCCGCGCTTCCCAAACACAATCAGTGGGGTAATCTATGAGAAATCCGGAGGTTACTATCAGTTCACACCGGTGCAAAACGGAATGATTAACAAGCCTGCTTCAGAACAGGCGAAAGCAGCCGCATATGAAGCGCTTCAGGGTGCAGACCCCACAAAGGGCGCATTGTATTTCTTTGATGACTCAGCAACGAACAAATGGCTGTGGTCCAAGCCCCTTGCCCTGCGTTCGGGAAAAATGATTTTTGTTTACTAAGATTGAGCCTGAAGAAAAGTAAGGTTAAACTGCAACACAACCTCACCGTTTTGAATGAATATTTTTATTCCAACCCGTAGAAAGAACTAATCCGCAGCCCTTATTTAAAAACCGGCAGAACAAACTGCCGTTTTTTTTCATGCAGTTAAATTAAATTCAATGAGCGCTTGCGCGAATTGTGCGCCAAAACGCGGGCGCTGAAAGCGCCTACCTTGCGCGTTTTGTGTGCAACGCACCGCGAGCATTTTATCAAATGTCCTTCAGTGGGGGATTGTACCCAC
>JAEZBW010000045.1 GCA_023426765.1 Bacillota bacterium | reverse complement strand
CTTTTCCCGCAAAGGGTCAACGCTTCCTTTGTGCAGGTGCTGGATGAGAAGACCTTGAAAATCCGGGTTTGGGAACGCGGCAGCGGTGAAACGATGGCCTGTGGCACAGGTGCCTGTGCCTCGGCTGTAGCGGCTGCATTGTGCGGATACTGCCCGAAGGCTAAGGATATCCGGGTTATTGTAAAAGGCGGCGAACTGATAGTAAACTATACCGACGAAGCCGTAATGCTAACCGGCAATGCAGAAATCGTATATGAAGGTGTTGTACGGGTGTAATTCCGATTTTCTTCGCCCGCTAACTCTCCCTGTAAGCTCGTAACTGTTCAGAGGGTTACAGGTCAGAGGTAGTACTGAGAACACATCCGCGGGGCCTGTCTCGGGTATTTCACTCCTCAGGCAACAAAGCACGTACCCTTTATACCCGCTCTTAGCTCTCTACGAGTTAATCAGTAGTGGTCTCCATATCGCGGGTCGCTCAGCCGTACGCTTTTCGCTATTCGCAGGCAGCAATACTTCGAAGCATGTTGCCTTTCGTCATCGAAATAATCCGAGCCACCCGCTAACTCTCATGTAGGTGTGAACTGTAACTTCAGAGGTTATAGTATGCAGCTATATTGTCATCCTGACTGGATTATATCGGTATTTTTGTGTATAATCAAACCAAAAGGGGCCGGTTTTTCCCTGCTGTTTGATTGTTTCATTTGCTGCCAGTAATTCTGAAGAAGCCGGAATAGTTATATGTGGTACAACAAAAGGATCAAATCTTTTAAATTTCTGCCTATCATGGCTCTTATAACTCTTTTTTTCCTGCTATTGCTTGGATCTTGCGGTAAGAAAACGATACGAAGCAACTCCGGGAACCGTGAACCCTTATTGGAATCCCAGATCATCGACCTTTCCGTGAAAAGTGAAATCATGGGAAGAAATATGCCTGTCCGGATTTACCTTCCAAAGGGCTACGGCGATGGAAAGGATTATCCGGTATGGTATGGCCTTCATGGTTATTCGTCGGTTGAAACTATGTGGACGAATGCCGGCCTCACTCAAGTTGCGGATGAATTGATTGACAGCGGCGAGATTAAGTCGATGATCATGGTTTTTCCCTTTGTAAAGGATGACGCACTGAAGGAATTCAATAAGCAATTACAGGAATATGGCAAACTTGGTGAAAGGTATATTGACCAATATATCAGCAAGGAATTAATCCCTTACATCGATTCAAACTACGATACAGACACCACTTCAAAGGGCAGGTACATAGGAGGTTTTTCGATGGGCGGCATGATGGCTCTTCGCATCGCGTTCCATCATCCCGATCTGTTCAGCAAAGCAGGCGGATATAGTGCTGCCGTTACCTCTAGTGATTTTTCCGGCACTCAGCTGGAGAAATGGCTGTATCCCGATGAAAATACCGATGAGATCACCGATGTTGCGAATTATGCCCGAAAGAAAGGGTTTAACAAGCTGCAGTTCTATCTGGACTGGGGCCATGAAAACGACCCGTTTTCCGAGGGATTGCAATCTTTATCTGATGCTCTGCAGAAACGAAAGGTTAAAGTAGAATCCAAAGTCAACAATGGAGGGCATAACCTTATTCCGGAGAATTTTCCCGATTATCTGAAATTTTACATGGCGGAATAACTCCGAGTTTCCACGCACGTTGTGACACATGAGCAAAAGCGAATCTGTCATCCCTCGCTAATCTTCGGATCTCATAAAAAGTCTTGCATTCTATAGATCCTTCGTTTCACTCAGGATGACATTCGCTTCGCTCAGGGTTGCATTTTAAAACGAGGCCTGAATGTCCCCAACCTCTGTAGGTGGCGGGTACCGATTACCTTGACACGAGGAGAAGGGTAATGATCGCGGAAGCAGCCCGCCTGGCACCATAAGCACCCATGGTACGACACCTCAGTATCCATGAATACTCGCCCTAGGCAATTGATTACACAAGTTCTCTAATCCATTTGCAAAAGAGTAATTTACAGAAGAATACATTTTCCCTATCAAGTCTTGAACTGTAACAAAATAATTACTGTTACCAGATTTTTCGTCATATCTTGCAAATAAACTGTAGATGCTCTCATCTTCAAAAGGCATTGGAAAAAATCGTAACATCGTTGCACCTCTTTAAGAATTATGTTGATCCAATTATAGCCAAGCATTGCTTTGTTGTATATTATTATTTACAAATTCTACTTACAACTATATAATGTTTTCAACATAACATTTTTGTTAAGCAAAGAAAATACACCTACGTTGTAGGTGTATTAATCAAAAAATGCATAAACATACAGTCGATCTGGGATACAATTATTTTATACAGGATACAATTATTTTCATACAGGATACAATTATTTTATACAGGATACAATTATTTTATCACGTAACATCAATCAACTTAGTTCAACCTACGTTTACTCCACCGTAACGCTTTTTGCCAAATTCCTGGGCTTATCCACGTCATTGCCCTTCAGTACCGACATGTAGTAAGCGAACAACTGCATGGGCGTGATGGCGATCACAGGTGCAAGCAGCGAAGACACATCCGGGATGGTAATCACCACATCGGCTGCCTTTTTAACCTCTGCTTCATGTCTTTCCTGCGTGATGGCCAGCACAATGGCACCTCGTGCTTTCACTTCCCTGATATTGCTGATCATTTTTTCAAAAAGGCTTTCCTGTGTCAGGGGGCAAATCACAAGGGTTCCATGTTCGATCAGGGCTATGGTACCATGCTTCAGCTCTCCGCCTGCATAAGCCTCGGAATGGATATACGAGATCTCCTTCAGTTTCAGCGAGCCTTCCATGGAAAGAGCATAATCCAATCCGCGCCCTAAAAAGAAGATGCTCTTCAGATTGAACTCCTTCGCGGCGAATTTTTGGATTTCCTCTTTATTTTGCAGTACTGTTTCAAGATAAGTCGGAATCCTGTTCAGCTCCTCAATGTAACTGTCATACTCTTCGTCGGAGATGGTTCCCTTTTTACTGGCTAAGTCCAGCGCTATCAGGAATAATGCCGCGAGCTGGGTGTTGTAGGCCTTTGTCGAAGCGACTGCGATTTCAGGTCCGGCCCAGGTGTATAAGATGTCATCCGATTCTCTGGCAATGGAGCTGCCCACCACATTCACGACCGACAATACCCTGGAACCTTTTTTCTTCGCTTCACGCAAGGCCATCAGCGAATCCAGCGTTTCTCCGGACTGGCTGATGATGATGGTCAGATGCCTTTCATTCACAATCGGATCCCTGTACCGGAACTCTGAAGCCAAATCCACCTCTACCGGAATCTGGGCCAGTTTTTCGATGGCATACCTTGCGACAACCCCGGCGTGATAGGCCGTACCGCATGCTACGATATTGATTTTCTCGAGGTTCTTTACATCCTCCACGGTAAGATAAATCTTATCCAGCAGGATCCTGTCTTCTCTCAGTCTCGGGGTCAGGGTGGCGCTGACGGCCTGGGGTTCCTCGCACATCTCCTTCATCATGAAATGCTCGTAACCGCCTTTTTCCGCCGACGCAACATCCCAATCCACATGAAATACTTCACGCTCAACCTTCTCACCAAGCAGATTGAAAATGCTTACATCGTTCTTTTGAATCCGTACAACCTCCCTGTCCTCCAGGATGTAGATATCCCGGGTATACTGCAAAATTGCCGGAATGTCGGATGCAATAAAGTTTTCATTTTCTCCCAGCCCGACGATCAGCGGGCTGTCTTTTCTTGCGGCTACAAACTCATTGGGACAGTTTGTGCAGATTACGCCCAGGGCATAGGAACCTTCCAGATCGTGCAGCGTATTCATCACTGCCTTTACCAGATCCCCTTTGTAATTGTACTCAACCAGTTGTGCAATAACCTCAGTATCGGTTTCAGACTGGAATTCATACCCTTTTGTCTGCAGAAACTCCTTCAGTTGCATATAGTTTTCGATGATTCCATTGTGAACCACAGCAATACAACCATTCTGGCTGCAATGCGGATGTGAATTGACATCATTCGGCTCTCCGTGGGTTGCCCAGCGGGTATGCCCGATACCAAGCGTGCTTTCAAGGGCACAGGGCTTCAGCTTTTCTTCCAGAGCGCTCAGGCGCCCTTTTGATTTGATGACCTTTATGCTGTTGCTTTTTTCATAAATCGCTATTCCTGCGGAATCATACCCTCTGTACTCCAGCTTTTTAAGTCCTTCAACCAGAATAGGGGCTACTTGTTTTTCACCAATATAACCTACAATACCACACATTTCAATTTCTCCTTTCATGATGACCTGTTTGTGTTTGAATGCTGCAGCCAATACTCCATTGAATACAGGCTGGATGCAGGTTCCTGCATCAATAACATTCAAAGAAAATAAAACACTGAAATTTCCAAATGCGAACAAACGTTATCACTGAATAAGCTGCATGTATTTGACACCCTTCAATGGCATCAATTTTGCGGCTTTGTTTCATCGGAAACCAAACCCGTTTGCCTGTCTGTTAAGCCCACGAGAAACATCACTGCGGGCAGCCTCTGGCAAACAGATGAACCGGCTGATACGTTTGGCTGGATCCGGAGCGTAGCTCAGGAAGACATAGTGTCGCGAATATCATACGATGCTATGCGCTAATAAGCCGGCCTGTTCCCGGGATGCGGCCTGTCAGAACCTATACATGCAACCAGACAAACCTTCACAGGTAATATGAATGAAACCTGAAAAGCATTCCCGAAACCATGCATCAGTTGACAAACCTATGTGTTTGTTCATGAAATTGATCGGATTTATGCGGTTGAATTGCAGGACCACTTCAGCTTTATCTGTTCTGCCGTTACCGGCAGTTTTTGTTCAGCTGTTACGATGGTGGCGCACCGGAAGGTTTCCGCCGAGTCTTTCGATAACCTCCTTCTCCTCGTCAACTCCCTGCAGATGGAAAAAAATCTTCCATTGCAAAAAGTCCTGGCGCTCGTTCACTATCTTTTTCTCCTGTCCTCCTTTCCGGCATTTCACCTGCATTCAAATCAGCCTGTATCAAAATATGGAATCAGCCCAGCTTTTGCTCAATCAACGCAGCCAGCTCGGCAGCCTTTTGGGTAATGTAACTCTGATCCTTACCTTCAATCATAACCCGCACCAGCGGCTCTGTTCCGGAGGGCCTGATCAGCACGCGTCCCTCGCCATGAAAAGCATCCTCCAGCTCCTTGCACTTTGCGGCTATTTCTGCATCCTGCATATAGGTGTATTTATTCTCGTTTTTCACCTTCGCGTTTTTCAAAACCTGAGGGTATATCTGCATGATGGATGCCAGCTCGGATAAGCTTTTTCCCGTTCTCTTCAAGATTTGAACAAGCTGCAGCCCGGTAAGCTGTCCATCACCGGTGGTGTTGAACTGAAGCATCAGCACGTGGCCGGATTGCTCCCCTCCCAGTATATGACCGTACTTTAACATATGTTCAAGAACATATCGGTCGCCCACCTTGGTCTTTTCCAGCGTCAGACCCTGCTCCCTGGCCATGATGTCCATGCCCAGATTGCTCATGACGGTGATGACGATGGTATTGTTTGCCAGCTGGCTTCTTTGGCGCAGATCCAGGCCGATAATGCTCATGATCTTGTCGCCGTCCACATCGATACCATTGGCATCCACAGCCAGAACCCTGTCGGCGTCTCCGTCAAAGGCAAGCCCGATATCACACCGGTTTTCAACGACAAATTCCTTCAACATTCCCATATGGGTGGAACCGCAATTGCGATTGATATTCACGCCATCGGGGCTGTTATTGATGACAAGAACCTCGGCACCCAGCCTTTTGAAAACCTCGGGGGCCGTTTCAAACGCAGCGCCGTTCGCACAGTCCAAAGCGATCTTCAGGCCTTCGAAGGTGGTATCGACAGATTTGGCTAGGAATGCGATATAGTCATCCTTCGCTTTTGTCATGCTGATAACGTGCCCTACGCTGTCGCCTGCCGGATTCGGTAATATTTCGGAATGATCCAGAATGATGGCTTCAATGCGCTCTTCTATGTTATCCGGCAGTTTGTAGCCGTTTTTATCAAAGAATTTAATGCCATTGAATTCAGCAGGATTATGGGAAGCGGAAATGACAACGCCGGCGTCGGCGCCATACTCTCGGATCAAATAAGCCACGGCGGGTGTGGAAATAACTCCGACGCATACGGCCATTGCTCCGCCGGAGCAAATTCCGGCCACCAGTGCGTTTTCAAGCATATCACCCGATAACCGGGTGTCTTTACCGATGACGATTCTTGGAATATGATCCCCCTGTTCGGACAGTACATAGGCACCTGCCTTACCCAGTTGAAAAGCCAGATCGCAGGTTAATTCGGTGTTGGCAACACCGCGCACTCCGTCAGTGCCAAACAATCTACCCAAGCAGAATTCCTCCTCACAATAGAGCATAATGCTGATAGTGCCCGATATGCCCGTACTCAGGAAGAACCTGACCCGGCATGGGGCTAAAACATAATTAATTATACTTTATTCCGGTTTGTACTATCAATAGTTTTCTTGCAAATCATCACGAATAAATATGGTAATTGTTAAGGAAGACAGGGGTTATGAACCTCTTTTTTAACAGGGAAATGTTTCATACTCCCCGACTCAGGTGTTCTTCATGATCACGTTTTCTATGACGTTTGCAACCTCTTCGCAGGCATCACAGCATCGTTCAAGATAATGGAAGGTCTGATCCCACGCCATAACCTCGATGGGCTCTTTGCATTCCACATAGAGGCCCCTGGTCGCTTCGGTGAAAAGCTTGTCACCGTCTTCTTCAAGAACATTGATCTCAACAATCAGATCATGCAGCGTCTGTGACTTCCTGAAATTGTGGAATTCCTGCAGTGCAAGCTTGGATGCCCTGCAGCACTTGACGATGATCTCGGTCATTTTTACTGCATGCTCGCGGATACACTGTATATTGAACATATACATACGCATCACAACGTCTTCAATCGTATCGGTCACGTTATCGATAGCGTCTGCCATGGCCATGATATCTTCGCGTTCTATGGGGGTAATGAACTCATGAACAAGTTTTTTAATCATGGCATGCCTTTCGGTATCGCCCGCATGCTCGATGGAATGCATTTCGACAAGCTTGTCGTGAATCGTGGCGGCATGAAAATCTGTCATGATCTCATTTAATAGCTCTGCGGCCTGACAGGAGTATTCAATCAGGTTCACGAATGTTTCAAAATAGTCTTCTCTTTTTTCCCGTGCCATGATAATCACCTTCATTATTCTTTCACTTTAATGTTTGACGAATAACCTTACAATGTGTTCCGAATGCAATCGGATCCTTCAAAACCAGGCAGCTGCATGCCGCAGCGCTGAATCAGAATATTCTGACAAAAAGCTTGGCCATTAAAAACCCAATCAAACCACACCCTGGAAAGGTTAAAACCCAGGCCAGCACCATTTCCTTGACAACACCCCAGTTCACGCTGGAAACCCTTTTGGCTGCACCCACACCCATGATTGCGGTCGTTTTTGTATGGGTGGTACTGACCGGAAGCCCCAGAACCGATGCGGTGAACAGACTGATGACCGCCGCCAGATCGGCTGAAAAGCCCTGATATTTCTCCAGCTTGACCATATCCATGCCCACGGCTTTAATGATACGGTAACCGCCGATGGAGGTGCCGCTGGCAATGACGATCGAAACTAAAAAGATCAGCCAAATGGGGATCGTAAATTCCGTCACATTTGCCTGACCTTTAACAAGGAACACACCCAAAAGAAATACACCCATAAACTTTTGTCCGTCCTGGGCGCCATGCATGAAGGCCATTCCAGCTCCGCCGACAATCTGGGTATATTGGAATACGGTATTTGTTTTTTTCCGGCTCATTCCGCGGCAAATTTTTTCAATTGACTTCACAATGAAAAAGCCAAGCGGAAAACCCATCAGAATTGAAAGAGCAAGGCCATAAATGACCTTTACCCACTCGGATGGATTCACACCCCCCAGACCGCCCTGCAAAGCGATGGCAGCGCCTGTAATGCCCGCAATCAACGCATGGCTTTCGCTGGTGGGAATACCAAACCACCAGGCCGAGGTTGCCCAGAGGACGATGGCAAAAAGCGCCGCACAAAGTGCAACCAGCGCATCATGCGTATCCCC
>JAEZBW010000743.1 GCA_023426765.1 Bacillota bacterium | reverse complement strand
GTATTGGTGACAGTACTTCAGCGGCTCAATGGGGTTAAAGCTTCTGTAGCCGACACGGCATTATCCTTTGTAAAAACACCTGTAATCATCGCAATTTTTGCCGGAATCTTCTTCAGTGTTACCGGTCTATTCCGGCTGGCTTCCCCCTATCAGGCGCCCATGGCTCTTTATGAAACGATCAAACTTTTATCTTCGGTAAACATACCATTGATATGCCTGATCATCGGATATGAACTGAAGCTTGACGGAAAATACCTGGCACGTTCGTTTATGATTGTTCTGTTCAGAATGCTGATCTCCCTTGCGTTGGCAATAGCCATCAACCATTTTGTGCTGGTGAACCTGTTCCATCTGGATCGCGGCTTCCAGGCGGCTCTGTTTGCGATGTTCATCCTGCCGTCGCCTTTTGTTATCCCGGTCTACATGAAAAACAACGAGGAAAGTGAAAAACAGGAAGTGCTGAACATCCTGTCGGTCCATATCGTCCTTTCCTTAATTGCATTCATTGTCCTGGTGGGCGTTTTCAAATGAATCAGACCACAGGAAAAATCGCAGAAAGTCCTTGAGGGAAAATGAAAATAACCAATCCCGTCACATCATCACTTGTCACTATTCACACATCTGTTTCTTCATCATGTATCAGATTTATGTTGCAAAACCTCCCTGACATGCGGGAAGTACTTCCGGAATGTCGGTTCGCCACATTTTATAGATTTCCTCAGTAGCAAGGGCAATTTTCGTTACAGAGAAGTATTCACATTTCGGATAGATATAATAGGTATCCGTTAATGTATTCAGATCAACACAATCCCCTTTTTTCCCGAGATAGTTGTACTCAATATGACAGGAATACAACGATTTGGCATTGAACGGAACGGAATAGGGGCTTCCATCGTATTCGCCTTCTAATAAAAACCCGTTTATATCATGGGTAAGCTTACCCTTTCCCAAATGAATAAACCCTTTTGCATTGGGAAGAGAATCTACGGTGACTTCTGATTCAAACCTGTATATACCATTTTCTATTTCCTTCCGCACCTGTTCTCTTTCCCATTCATACCAATCAGGAATATGAGCAAACTCCGTTTTCCCGTTTATGGCAGATAGTTCACCATATTCGGACATCTCCCACTCCTTCTTGCATTTATCACACCATATCCTGCTTCCCTCGGACATCATACGATACTGTGTGTGGCAGCTTGGGCATTGATAAAGCACCTTGTGCAATCCTTTTGCCCGGTCAGGATAGCTTATACGGATTTTCCGATCCTTTTGCCAGGCAAAATCATCATATGTGAAAGCTGTATTGATTCTTTCGTTAATTTCGTTATATTCCATTTTGTTAATTTCATCCAAGGTTATCAATTGAGTTAAGACTGCTTCCATGTTTTTTACTTTTTTATCTTTAAGATTCCAGAAAGGTGAGTTTACATGATGACCATGCATAATTAATGTAACAACAGGTATTTTAAGCAGTTTGACCAATTTCCCAAGCGAATCCGGAAGGACTGCATTTGTACCGCAGAGTGAGTATCTGGCTTCTGGAAAAAGCACGATAACATCACCGTTGTCGGCAACCTTTTTCATATGTCGAACCATGACCATATCGTTTGTAAACTTGCGCTTGCAAATACAGCCCACATTTCTCAGAAGCCATTCCCGACCGATAAAGCCGTCTATAGCGACCAGATAATTGGCGCGATGAGGGAATATGGCCGCAGTCGTCACTTTAAAATCAATAAACGAATTATGGTTGCATATTAACAGGTATGGGGGTTTTATCCCCTGCATCCCGACTTTTGTTATTTTAACACGGTGGGCCCATACAGCAGGGTAACTGAGCAGCCATGTAACAGGCCTTAAAAAATGCCGCTGCCGTATAGGCTTCTTAAACATATCAAATCTATCGAAATTGAATATCTCCATATTTTGAACCCCTCTTCATGATAAATGAACTGAGTATACAAAATAATTTAACATAATTCATAAACAATTTAAAGAGAACGCGATAAAATAGCTTGATAGATAATTGTGCGATCAACAAATAAAATTTTTGCATTTCTCTCAAAAACGTGGTACATATCTAATATATGGTTAGTGTATGTGCCTGTATTTAATATTAAAACTGTGAGGTGCTGATAATTATGATTATTCGTCATCTGAGAACAAATCATCTGGAAAATCCTCTTGGCTTTTACATGGAGAGGCCTGTTTTTTCCTGGGTTGTTTCTGAGTCTACAGGGAAAAAACAGGCTGCTGCACAAATCAAGGTGGGGCTTGACCCGAGTCTGGACAGTCTTGTTTTTGACAGTGGCAGACAAAACGGAATTAGCTCTCTGTGCTATCCGGCAGATATTCAGTTGATGCCTCGGACTAGGTATTATTGGAATGTAACCGTTTGGGCAGAGAATGGTGATACCGGAACAAGTGAAACACACTGGTTTGAAACCGGTAAAATGGATGAACCCTGGCGATCCGAATGGATAAAAGCCCCCTTTGACAAGGAAGTTCATCCGCTGTTTCACAAAAAATTAATCATTCCCGATGAAGTTTCCACTGCCCGCCTCTATGTTACCGGTCTTGGGTTATATGAATTTGAAATAAACGGTACCAAAGCAGGAAATGACTATTTAACTCCCTTCTTTAACGATTACAATCTCTGGTTACAATACCAGACTTACGATATCACATCGTTGTTACATCGCGGTGAAAATGCCGTTGGTGCAATCCTCGGAAATGGCTTATATAAGGGAAGATTTGGTTTCCTTGATGAAATAGATAAATTGTACGGCGACGAGATAAAGCTCCTGGCTGAACTGGTGATTCAACTGAAAAATGGAGAAGAAATCATCATGGGGACGGACGATAGCTGGTTGTGCCACCCATCGCCGATACTCTTCAGTAATATTTATGACGGAGAAGTCTTTGATGCCAACCTTGAGGTACCTGATTGGTCAAAGCCCTGTTGTGATACGACTGGCTTTGTGAATGCATGTGTGGCAGAGCCTCCATTGGGGAAATTAAAGGAACGCTTAAGTCCACCACTGACCATCATGCAGAAGTGGGATGAAAAGGTGCTGCTGGAGACCCCAGCCGGTGAGAAAGTAATCGATTTTGGGCAGGTGATGACAGGATGGGTGGAGTTCCGTTGCAACTTACCCAAAGGTAGCACCGTAAAACTGCAGTTCGGAGAGCTTTTGCAAAATGGGAACTTCTATAATGAGAACCTTCGCACTGCGAAGCAGGAGTTTATTTTTATCTCTGCGGGAAAACCGGCAATTGTCCGTCCGCATTTTACATTTTACGGGTTCCGCTACATGAAGATTACCGGTATGGAGAAAGTGGATCCGGCCGACTTCACAGCTTGCGTGATTTATACCCAGCTTGAATCTACGGGCAAACTAACTACATCGAACGCAAAGGTGAACCGTCTGATTGAAAACGTAGTCTGGGGTCAGCGTGGTAATTTCCTTGATGTTCCTACCGACTGTCCGCAGCGCGATGAACGTATGGGTTGGACAGGCGATGCACAGGTTTTTTGTTCCACTGCATGTTTTACAATGTATACGCCTGCGTTTTACAGGAAGTTTCTTTTTGATATGCTTCTTGAACAACGTATCATGGGTGGCTCTGTACCGCATGTGGTACCCGATGCCATTGGGCAGATCCGAAAATTCATCGGTAAAGGCGAGTATGATTCACACGGCTCCTGTGCCTGGGGAGATGCGGCGACGGTAATCCCCTGGGTATTGTATCTTTTTTATGGTGATAAAACCCTGCTCGAAAGTCAGTTTGATAACATGCGGCTATGGGTGGATTTTATTAAGAAGCAGGATGATGAACAATGTGGCGGCAGCCGTTTATGGCAATGTGGTTTTCACTTTGCCGACTGGTTATCCCTTGACAATCCTGTTCAGGGCAGCAGTTTTGGCGGAACGGATCCTTATTATATTGCATCCGCGTACTATTACTACTCCACGGCACTTACCGCAAAAGCCGCTGGTGTTCTGGGTAAAAAAGAGGAATTTGCCTATTACTCGAAGCTAGCAGAGGAAATCAAGGCAGCCTTCCGCAAGGAGTATTTTACCGAAACCGGAAGAATTGCCATTCCGACGCAAACAGCAATGGCACTGGCGCTGTACCTGGATCTCGTTCCTGAGAAGTTCCGGCAACGTATCATCAATGATCTGAAGAGAAAGCTGGATGATCGTATGATTCATCTGGATACTGGGTTTGTCGGCACGCATATCCTGAACCGTGTTCTTTCATCAAATGGTCTTTCAGATTATGCCTACACGCTTTTACTCAATGAAGATTATCCAAGCTGGCTTTATGAAGTGAATATGGGCGCTACAACGATATGGGAACGGTGGAATTCCGTGCTTCCCAATGGCCTGGTAAGCGATACGGGAATGAACAGCATGAATCATTATGCGTATGGTGCTATCCTGGAATGGATGTACCGGCACATGTCCGGACTAAACCCCTGCGAAGAAAAACCGGGCTTCAAAAAGGCAGTCATCCGACCCGAAATAGATTCAAGATTCACAAGTGTACTGGCAGAATACAACTCCGCAGCAGGGCTTTATGTCAGCGGATGGAGAAAGGAAAACGGTGCTGTTGTATATACCGTTGAGGTTCCCTTTGATGCTGAAGCAGAGTTTGTGCTTCACGCAAGCGCGGATGTTGCTGCAGTAAACGGCGTGTACTGTAAAGAGCTTGTTGAAGATGGTAAGCTTATGTTATCTGCAGGAAGGTATGAAATACAGGTTATGTACCATGACTAAGCCTGCTATGATTATTCGATCAGTTCCAGTTCTTTTGCACGAAGCACAGCATCATACAGGGTGTTGACTTCCAGCTTCTGATAAACAATTTTCGTGTGAGAGCGGATTGTATTGATGGACAGACCAGTCATTTCAACGATCTCTGCGTTTTTATAACCCTTTGACAATAGCTCCAGGATGTACTTTTGCTGTTTGGAAAGCTTGATGGGTTTACCGGAGGTACAGATGATCCCCTTGTGCCTTTTCGAAAGGCTGTATGCCGCCTGATAGATTTCATGTACATACTTATAACCTGGCACTGCTATATCTGTCACACTTAATCTCTTCATCAATCTGCTGATAACAGGGAGTATTGCTTTGCCTTCATCTGCAAAAACCCTTACAAATCCATAGGGTTCGACTTCAGCCAGCGCGGATTGCAGCAACAGGACAGCATCCTGCTTTTTACCTGTCACCCATGTGAGGATGATCAACAGTACGGTAGCTTCAATGCTGTCAAGCAGCCTGCCGAAATCACTTGATAATGCTTTAATGCGTTCACATAGCAAATGAGCTTTTTTGTATTCTCCCAGAACAATATATGCTCTTGCTGTCGTAAAATGCAGGTAGATCCTGTGCAGCTCCATATCCTGACTGTCGCTGACGAAATAATTCTCCAGCCATGCCGATGCTGTTGATTTGTCGCCTTTAAACAACTTAATTCTCGTTTCATATGCCAAAAAAACAGGATGAAGGTAAAGCAAGTTCTTCGTTTCGAGGAACCTTCTGATGTCATCTCTGCACCGCGCAGCCTCCTCCTCTTTGCCCATCGCAAAAAGACATGAGGCTACATGAACCCTGGATAAAAATACGAGTTCGTCCGAGTCTGTGGCAGGATTAGCACTAACAAGAGAAAAAGACTCCTTTAATCGATCTTTCTCATACAGAAGCCCTGCTCTTACACCGGATTCGATAATGGGGTAGTGATTGCCAAGCATCATGAAAAAGACAAGGCGGAACTCGGTAAAATGCTTCTCGGAATCGAGGGCATAATGGGAGTAATCCCGGTGTGTTCTGTGGAAGGTTGGGAAGTACTGACACTGGGATCTTGGTACACTTCGTTCATCGACTGGGACTGTACCTCCGGCTGGCAGCCTGGACATCTGCTGTGAAAAGGTGTATCGGGGATCGATGGTAAAGAGGAACAGCATGTTTCCGACAAACATCCTGTATTCGCTGATAATGTCTTCAATGTGCGCATACAGCTTGTCCAGGTAATGGAAGAAATGATTGGCATTGCTGAAGAATAAGGCATACCAGGCGCAACCGATGTATAAATATGGGTTGTGCTCAAGATAGCTCTCCGGAAGTTCGTTGATAAAGGAAATCCTTGAAAGCTCGGAGGCGGATTTACCCGTACCGTTCCAAAAGTGATACAGGGCCGTGGCAGTTCCTTCTCTATCGTCTGTTTTTACAGAATAACGCAATGCATCGAAATACATGCCCTCTTCCAAATAGTATGCTGCAGCGATCTGATAAAGTTCATTAAAGCGGCCTATTGCTTCTTTTTCAGCTTCTGCCCGTAGAAAATCCAAAAACATATGATGGTATCGATATCGTTCGTTGTGTTGACTGATAAAGATATTATGGCTGCAAAGGGAATGAAGAATATCCCGGGCATCCGGCATTTGCGTCAATTGCTCGCAGAGCTTTAATGTAAACTCATCCACGATGGACGTTTTCATTAAAAGCAGACGCAGTTGCTGATCAAATTTACTCCATATCTGCGTTTTAATATAGTCATACAGCAGTTCACCGGCGATTTTGTGATCTGCTGTAATTTTTCCGCTCAAAGCCAAAGCGCTTACAGCGATAGCCCAACCTCCCGTAATCTTCAGTACCCCTTCGGCCTCTTCCTTTGTGATAGATCGGCCATACGCTGAAAAATACCAGCGGATTTCATCACTGCTGAAAGAAAGCTCAGTAACTCCGATAAAAGCAATTTTGTCTTTTTCATCAAGAGGTGCAAAAAAGCGTGGTAGTTCGCTTCGGCTGAGAAAGACCACTGTGATGGATAAGGGCAGCCGGTTCAGGATATAAATCATGGATTTTTGTATCTCTTCATTGGTTATAAAATAGAAGTCATCCAATACAAGTGCATATTTCCGGTTATCAAATGAAAAACGTGATAATATATCAATGGTATACTCAACAGGAGAATCGTTGAAGGAAGGTTCCAGAATGATTTTTGTCAGGTTCTCATTTTGAGGCATGACAGAAAAAAGCGCAGTACATAAAAAGCGAAAGAAGGTTGCCGGTGTATTGTCATACTTGTCCAGCCCCAGCCAAATAGGAACAAGGTCGGACTTTTGAATCCACAGAAGAGCAGACACGGTTTTACCGAATCCGCCCGGTGCGCTGATGTAAATACAGCGTTTGTCTGCCGCCCTGTCAAAGCTCTTCAGCAAGTCCAAGCGAGGAGCACAAATCTCCGGCAGTCTGATCGGAACCATTTTATCTGTCTGTAAGGGTTGAGTACTCATATATACCTCCTGCCATCAGATCAATAGTAACATAATTTAGGTGTGTATGTAAGATAATATACCATCGATGTGAAATTTTTATCTGTTTTTACCTGAAGAGTCATCGAAAAACCTCACATTCAATCAAGGTGATCATAATGAATTTCCTGAAAACCTCACTACGATGTAATTTTAGATCGATATGATTACTTTTATAATGAATTATTAAGAAGAAGCGATGGAGGCCCACCACCTCTTTCAGTTTTTTCATCATGCCTGTGAAGCC
>JAEZBW010000740.1 GCA_023426765.1 Bacillota bacterium | reverse complement strand
CGTTAAGGCCGCCAAGTTCTGCGGTCACAGTAAACCCTTCGGGTAACTCCTCTTCGAAGAGTATGTTGTTAAGACTATAGTCCTTAACAATTTCGTCCTTAATAGTAGTAAATACTTCTTCAAGGGCTTCAGTAGATTGGGCATCGTATACATCACTTGCGCTGCCGCCAGCTGTATTTACTGTATTTATTAAGATATTTTTATCGGCGTCACTTCCATATGCAATCATCAATGGCTTAATCTTCTTCGTGTTCGAATTGTTGTAATTTTTAATGATATCTGCCATGGTATAGCAATAGTCATTCTTTTCAAACTTATACAGATCTCCGCCTTTATAACTCCCGTCATTAAAGGCTTTAACAGGAAAATAAGTGTAAGTCTTTTTATCTTTTTGGTATGAGGTGCCCTCTCTGGTAAAGTACTCCATATGGCCGGAACTACTGAGTAATTTTCCTTTATCGTCTTTAACACCAGTAAAGTATGAAGTCTCTCCGTCTGATAAGAGAACTATGTATTTTTCAGCATCCGGATCTCCTTTTGCCAACGCATAATACGCAAGTCGAAGCGCGTCACCAATGTTGGTTCCCTGGGTAGTTGCAATATTACCGATATCTGTTTTAATATTTGCAAATTTGTCTGACAATACTTTGCCATCGTAATTCTTGACAAAAGCTTCGCTGCTAAATGTAATCATCCCTACTTTTACAGAGCCAGGTTGTTTATTGGCGACCTCTGCAAGTGTATCAATGAAACTTTTAGCGGCTTCCTGTGCACCTTTCAATCGAGTTTTGCCAGCGGAAATGTTGTTATTTTTCATACTGCTTGAAGCATCTATGACCAACATGACTTCTTTCTTAACGATTGGTTGACTTACAACCGGTATATCCTTGGGTTTAATGATATAAGTGACTGTGACCTCTTCATTCAATAAAACCTTTGTCTTGCTAACGGTTCGAGTGATTTCGACGAATTCATCAGATTGCGTTTCGGATATCTGGCTAAGACTGGTTCCAGCATACGCAAAGTTTGTCGCTAAAAGAGAAAGCAGCATGGAAAATACGATTAGTATGACGAGGGCTCTTGATTTCTTTAATCCGCTCATATTCGCAACTCCTTTTAAAAATATTTCCCTTCACTATCTATTTATAAGTACCATTATTAGTTTTGTATAAAAGTAACCTTATAGCTGTTTTTTCCGGAAACATCACGTAGTGTCTGAACTAAAAAAGCAGTTGTTTCACTAATCGAAGTATAATCGTCTATCCATTCATTTGCTTTCATCTTAAGAACATACTCATCAAACAAAACAATGCCTTTTTCAGAAATCTTAAACGTGACTAAAAGCTGTCTGTATGATGATATAAGAAGTTCATCGTTAGTATTATGTACCAAAACAGCAAGATCTGTTTGGTTATCTTCATCGTTGAGCATAATTGAGTTATTATTTATAGAAAGGGATGTACTTGTATCCCCTAGACTTATTATAGCAATATTTTCATTTTCCGACAACTGTTTTAATGCATTAAATGTATCAGCAGAATAATTTTTAACAAAGTTTTCAATAGTTCTCGGGTCTGCTGCTATACTTCCTGCAGTTTCATCATAAATCTGTAACGTTCCGTATGCACTTTTCTGAAGTAGTTGTTCACTGTTTGCCAACCTGTACAATAATGCGATGGATTGTTCAATGGTTGCATTTCCTTTGGGATCCATTTTGTTGTTGCCGGTACCATTCAAAATTTTGTTTTCATAGCAGTAATCGATATAATAGGTGGCCCAATCGGCAATCATGTTTCTGTCCGCATAGGGATAAGTGCTTTTCAGCTCATAATCTCTATCGGGTGAAATTTGTTTCAACAAATTCACTACCAGCGATGCAATCTCTTCCCTGGTGATGTTCTTGTCCGGAAAGAAGCTTCCCTTTCCATCTCCCTTGATAATGCCCGCATTATAAGCTCTTACAATGTCAAGCTCATAAGAATGATTTTTTACATCGCCAAAGGGAGCGCTATCTTTTATTTCAGCGTTTTTACCGGCAAGATCATATACTTTCAGCGCTAACAGCACATACTCATACCTTTTAATATTGGACTGGTAATTACTCTGCAAGGATTGTGGTACCAGCATATTATCGACTGCACTTTTCACTTCAGGTTCAGCCCAATCGCTTGGCTTATCTGCAGCAAAGGCAGATAGTCCGATTGAAGTCTGCAGTACGATTAATAAACTGAACGTAAACAGGAGAATGAGAATTTTTTTGTTTTTATTCATGGTATAACCTCCCTGGCGTTTATTAACGAACGGTGTGATATTCATTCAGTTTCACTTTTTCAATAATGATTTTTCCAAATTCCGTGGACAATTTTACCAGATAATCATACCTATACATATAATCTTCATCGGTAATTCCATTTGTTTTCTGAACTTGCGCTTCAAAGCTGACAAAATACCATTTTATCTTTTCAGAATAAGCTGGATGCGGTGTTACTACTATGTTCTGTATACCCTTAATCTTTTCCATGTCAAAGCGCAGCGGAAGTGATTCATAGGGGTAATTTACCGCAAAATTCTCGTCGAGATGAATTAAATCTGCGGTTCCATCCGTATTTTTTGTGATCTTAAGGGTATCCCAGTAATCCTTCACGACCTTTAACCCCTGATCCCACTTGTGGGATAAAAGATTCATTCTTTCTCTGTCAAGTACAGGCAGGTTCATAAAGAAGTTTTCAATGACTGCTTTTTCACTTTCATATAATTCACCATCAGCAGGATAATTATAGGTGTTGTCGGCGGTTTTAGAAAGATCAAGATACGGCAGCCGGGTGATGCTTTCATTATTTAATATGAAAAGACGATTTTTCAACCCTGGTTTAATGTTGGATTCGATAGCGCGATATATTTTCAATTCGCCATCCTTGTTTTCAAGTTCCACATCATATCGAATCTCCACACGCATGCCATCCATCTGTGCACTGGGAAGCTCCTTCCTGCGGATATAGCTGTTGTCATTCTGCTGTTCGTAGCAGTTCAGAAAAATATCATCGGGCAGGGCATTCACCTTGGTAAGAATTTTACAGAAGTAAAGAAGGTTTTCCCCGTTCATACCGACAAAACCCGGGGCAATGTCCGGTACCCCCTGGTCTCCTACCAAAACAAGGCTATACCCTGTAATCGTCATACCATTGATGCTGATATGCCTGGGCAGATGAATTCCTATTTCAGGATTTCCGTTTCCCTCCTGCAAAGTGCGCTCGGAAATGAATGAAATGATGGAATCCGGTAATTTGCCGGTTCTGGAGCTTTCCGTATAGACATTCACCGATGGTGCTGAAAACAGCAGAGAGAAATAATCAGTAAGAAGTTTCTTTGCAGCTTCGTCAACATCCGCTGAAATGGCTGGTACCGGTGCCGTTTGAGGAGGTGCAGCCGCCGTGTTTCTTTCCACCCCGCAGCTTGTTGCGGCTATCAAAAAAATCAGAGATAAAAGCATGCACAATATTTTTCTCATGGTGTAACCTCCACATTAAGTATGTTGAATAAATCTATCGAACGGTTTGTCAAATCTACATCAGGATTATTTTTAAGGTAGTTCAGTAACTCCACATTGCCAGGATAATAAATGTTTCCCCCATTTTTTATCTCAATCGCAGCATATTTCCAATGGGTGAAATTGTCGATGGTTTTTGAACCAAACGCTGTGTCATCGGCAATAACCCTCGGCAATCTGGTCTTTTCATCATAAACATCAGCGGACGAACCGGCCACACCAGATCCGGAAGTGTCATCGTCAAAGCCCTTTCCGGCTGCGATGATAGCACCGATGACTTCTCCATCCTGTTCTATGACCACCCGACCAAGGGAGAAAATAATCCCATTAAAGGTATCGGTAATTCTAAGCTCTCTATCCGGATCCAGGTTCACAACGAGGAAGTAATAGCTTTGATAGTCATCTGTTGGATCAGGATCAGGTTCAATAGGAGGATCGCTAACTGGTGGAAAATCATCATTGTTCATATCTAACAGTTCAAGCTCATCATTCAAGTAGCTTGTTACAGGTACCTCATCAAAACCATCGTCCGCATAACGAACAATACAACGGTCAAATGGTTCATTGGGGAAATCAGTCTCATTCCCCAAAATATCTTTAAGCCGGTTAAATTCAGTCTGTGTGGAGGTGGCTACCTGATAATTGTAGTTAAAAGTACCATCTGAATTGTTGATTTCCTTTTGAGCAAAAACATGCACCAGTGCCTTCAGATGTCCCATCAGTTTGTCCATTTCATTGGAAATACTCCCGGCAGTACCCCAGCTGTTAACATAAGCACTCCATGTAGTACCCGTATAATCCAGTGTTTTATGGAAGGTGCTTTCCTGCCCGGGGATCTTGTCTACCACATTAAAGGTGACAGGTGAAGCAGGCCTCTTTACCTCGGAAAATCCTTCATCAGACGGGTTGAATTTATAGAAGATATTGTTGGCTGCAATACCGTAATGACAAAAGCCTTGCAAATCAGTAGCTGCCGGCAAAGCAATTCCATTGTTATTTCGAAAATTTGTGGCATCATTTATTTCCTGCACCCAGTTCTTCCATAGGGTCCAATGTTCCGGATTTAAAACTTGTGCATTATCATAATTCCAATTCACTTTCCACAGCACTGAAAAACCATCTTTTACACCTGGTAAAGTCATCAACAAATCGTCATATCCCGCCTGGTCATCCCAGTCGATAGACCCGGCAGTGTGCAATGGTTTATAGCCGCTGACAGTATCGCGCCATGTCATGGATACGGATTCCATCTTATGCCCCGCTTCATCACCATTCAGCCTGAAGGTGACGCCATTGGCAAAGATATTTCCGTTTATCGCTATTCTGGATTCCTGATACTCCTGGGTGTTTACATACATGGGTGATACATTCTGAATAGCACTGGAATTGTCATGAAAACGACCATCACCAGGGTTCAGACCAAAATAGTTACCATTGATGGCAATAATCGAATCGGCTCCGTTCATTTCAACATCATCAAAGGTATATGCGTCACCGATGACCACAATATTGTCATTTGTGCCGAACACCTGTATGCCCTGGGCAACCACATCCTCATCGACAATAATGCTGGACGAGTTACCGCCTGTAACAGGATCCGGATCCGAATCGTCAAAGGTTCCGGCACGGACGAGATTCCGGGTGATAATGCTGCCATTCTCCACATGCAGGATCGAATCATGGGTGCTGCAAACACCGCCTGTATAATATTGCTGCATTCTGTTTGTTTTGTCCAGGCCGGTACCGAATACGAAAACATCTCCGCGGATTGTGGAGTAATCACTTGCTATCGGTTTACCGGATGTGATCAATAAGTCACCCAGGGTATATACGGCACCATTCAAGGTGAACCTCGTATAGATAGGGATGGTGAATTCCCTTACGGCTACTGCTTTTTTACCATAAGAGCTATAAGATTCATCCACCATTTCAGCAGTTGCCTCAATTTGAACCGAGAAGGTTAACATGCTGCCGGTATATGTATAGTCTTGTCCATATCTTTGGAATTTCACAGATACATCGGCTGCATTCAGGGTATCGTGCACCTTTACCGAATAGCTGTTTTGAATGGCGGCATCTGTGTTGATAGCTTCGATCAGTGAGTTCAGAAAATCATCCACATTGTTACTGAAAAAAACACCCTGGCTGCCCGGATAGCCGGAAACGGTGATCACTTTCTGCAAATTCGCTATGCTTTTTTCCAGAACATTTTCGGCGGCGATATAGGTGAGCTGGTCATGATAACCATCGCGGGTGATGTTATACATTTGCATGGTGGAATAAGCTACTGATCCGCCTACCAACATGACGACAAGCACCAGCATCAGCACAAGGGGTAAGGCATTCCCCTTTATGTTGCCGATAAAAAAGCCCAATATTCTGTTTCTATGCATGAAATAGGCTTTTTGCTTCATGGTCCACCTGCATAAACTTCTATGGAATATTTGGTTAACACTTCCCCGCCGGAGTCTCTTTTGATGGTAATCCAATATTTCTGAACATCCTCGATGACACTGTCATAAGTGAGATCAAACACATAGGAATATGCCTGACCCGAAAAGGTCTCCACCGACAAATCCTCCAGTGTTTTATCTGTCTCAGTTCTGGCTGTTGAAGCCTTCACGCCAGTACCATGGATGTTTTCATCATCCCGGACGGATTGACTTACATTTTCCTTGATCACGCGCATGACCGTGTTCAGCATCAGTTGGGTATTTGAAAGCTTTGCCAGCCTCGACAGTGAAAAAAACAGCGAAGTTATGCTAACAGAAACCATGGAGACTAAAAGGATGGCAATCACCGCTTCCAGTAATGTCATACCCTTATTATTCAATCGGCATTTCCTGATTAAGCCTTTCATCATTGAATATAAACCTTCTCCTTGTCGCTCTTTGCTTTAATCTCTGTTCCATCGCGGTCCATTAGCTTCATCCGTCCGCCCGTCTCATCGATTTTCACGCGGATCCCCTGGCTG
>JAEZBW010000699.1 GCA_023426765.1 Bacillota bacterium | reverse complement strand
GCGCATGAACGTGCTTGGAGATGTGGTCGGCGCCCCGGTATTTGCATGCCGCCCACTTTGATCCAGGCACCATCGGGCTTAGCTTTATCGGGCGAACGCCCGGTTCCCGGGCAGAATCATCGGGAGAGGAACGACATGGCAGGCGATTTCATCACGTTGCGGGCCGGGGACGGCCACGAGTTCGGCGGCTATCTGGCGCGGCCGGACGGGGAATCGCGCGGTGCGGTGGTGGTGGTGCAGGAGATCTTCGGGGTCAACCACCATATCCGCTCGGTCTGCGAGCGCTACGCCGCCGCCGGCTGGACGGCGCTGGCTCCGGCGCTGTTCGACCGGGTCGAGCGCGGGGTCGAACTGGCCTACGATCAGCCGGGCATCGACCGCGGCCGGGCGATCATGGGACGAATCGACATGGACGTGGCGCTCGCCGACGTCGGCGCCGCGCTGGCGCATCTCGGTGCTTCGGAGACGGCGGCGGTGGTCGGCTTCTGCTGGGGCGGCACCATCGCGTGGCTGGCGGCGGCCCACCTGCCGGTGCGCGCCGCGATTGGCTATTACGGCGGCCAGATCGCCAAACACGTCCAGTTGACCCCACGCGCCCCGGTGCTGCTGCACTTCGGTGAGAAGGACACGTCGATCCCGCTGACGGTGTCGGAGGAGGTCCGCGCGGCCCATCCCGGGGTGATGGTCCACCTCTACCCGGCCGGGCACGGCTTCGGTTGTGACGAGCGGGCGAGCTACGACGCCGACAGCGCCCGGCACGCCTGGCGGCGCACGCAGGGGCTGCTGGAAGCGGCGTTCTGACGATCGCTTCGCGATCCTGTTGCGCTGACTCATTCGGAAGCTGCAGGCGGCTTGTCGAGTTTGGCGAAGATGGTGTTGGAGGGGCTGGTGCAGACGAACGGCTTGGCCGCCTTGTTGTGCGCGCGGATGTAGCGGGCAATCGCGTCCCGCAGGTCGGCGACGGACTTGAAGACGCCGCGCCGGATGCGGCGGCGGGCGATGATCGAGAAGAAGCTCTCGGCGGCGTCGATCCGGGCGGCGGATTTGGGCGTGACATGGAACACCCAGCCGGGATGTGATGGATAGATTCCTAGCCTTCTCCGCTTATGTGCCGCGGTTGATGAATGGTGGTGGGTGAGGGCTGAAGCCGCACGGCGCGAAGCACGCCGGTGAGCGCAAGACTCACGATGGCGAGCACAACGTAGACGGCGAAACCGCGGGCATAGCCGACGGGCCCCAGCCATTGGACCAAACCGCCGAGCGCCGGCGGGACCGCGAAGCCGCCCAGCGCCCCAAGGCCGCCCACCCAGCCGGACGCGCCGCCGACGGCATCGGGCACGTAAAGCGGCACCATGCGGAACACAGCGGCGTTGGTGACCCCCATACCAGCCGCAATCAGGAACTCGCCGACGACGGAGAAGGCAAAATTGGTGGAAACCGTCATAATCACGGCCCCGATGAGAAGGGCGGCCAGGGCAATGATCGCGACGGCCTCGCCGCCGTACTTGTCCGACCAGCTTCCCCCGGGCACCCGGATCAGCGAGGAGAACAGAGAGAAGCTCGCCGTCAGGCCGATGGCGGTCCAATGGGAGGTCGCGTAAAAACTCTGCCAGTAGGTCGGCAGCCATGCGGTCAGTGCCAGGAATCCTCCGAAGGTCGTGAAATAGAGCATGACCAGCGGCCAGGTGCGCCATTGTCGGGCCGCCCCCATGAGCGTAGCCACAGCGCTTGTCTGCGGGAAAAATTCCTGTCCGAGTTTGGCGGCTTCGCGGTGTGCCTCCGTGCGTGGAAGACCCTGCTGCTGCAACTGGAAGGACCAGGCGTTCTGTCCGAGAAAGAAGTAAAGGACGATGCCGCAGACGACGATCGTCAGCGAGATCAGATAGGCCGCCCACAACCCCCAGAAGCCGATGATCAGCGGCAGGATGACGGAGACGAGCCCGGGCGACGTGTTGCCAAGGCCGCCATAGACGCCGAGAGCCCAGCCCTGGCGGCTCTTCGGGAACCAGTAGGACACCTGGCCGATGCCCACCGAGAAGGTGGCGATCCCGCAACCGCCAAGCGCCCCGAACAGGAGCAGCAACGGATAGGCGGACTGGCCCAGCCGGTCCGGGTAGAGGGTCAGCAGCATCCAATAGAGGCCGCCGATCCCGACCACCGACAGCAGGAGCAGAATGAGGCACGGCAGCTTGCCGCCGGTGGTATCGACCCAGGCGCCGAACGGGATGCGCAGCAGCGATCCGGTCAGCATCGGGATCGCCACCAGGAAGCCCACCTGAGTCGGCGTGAGCTGCATGGCCTGGACGAAATTCTGCGCCGTCGGACCGAACAGGGAGACGGCGCCAAAGCCGATGAAGAAGCCGACCGTTGCACCGATCAGCGCGGTGTTGGGGCTGCCGCGCAACCTGATCTTCCGTTCCGCCAAGTCCTGATACGCCACTGTCGTTTCTCCACATCCATTGACGGTCGCCCCGGCGGCGGGGGGGGGGGGGGGGGGGGGGGGGGGCGGGGGGGG
>JAEZBW010000673.1 GCA_023426765.1 Bacillota bacterium | reverse complement strand
ATCCATCCGTTCGACCATGATGGCGGCCGTCTCTGAACAAACGACCGAGGTGCCGGAGATATCAAGGATCCATCCTTTTGTCATCTCTTATCTCCTGCCTGGATCTGAGAATGCCTTTACTATTCTGTTTTCTGTGCAAAAAGTTTATTCGACGCTGCGCTCAATTATACCGTTATTGGGTCTGTTCTCAATGCTGCTGCTTTTCCTGTCCGGGAAAACTGCTGAAAACACGAAGGCAGTTTTTATTTCCACAGGAACAGCCGTTATCTCATCCGGTGTTTTCCTTCTGTTATTCCGGTATCCTTTGCTTTTATCACCTTTATCCGGCATATTGCCCGATTCTGGTGCCGCAGTTCTTATTGTTCGTCAGGCCACAGCCTGCCTGGTTATCTTCACTGCCATCACCGGAGCCTTGCTGTTTTTACCCGCACTGACAGTATCGCTTCATCCTGTAAAAAAAGCTCTTAATCGCTTTTCACGGGCTTTTGCCATATTGGTTATCATCCTGGCAGGACTGTTTGTGATCCTGTTTAACAGCGAGGTTTTCGCAAATACAGCACATACCATGAAAACCCAGGCTGAGCGGATGCAGGTGAAAATACTGAACCGCGAAGACGGGACTGTTCATTCATTGACAATTAAACTGAGGGAAACAGATACGCAGGCACCAGTCAGCAACGTAAAGCTGACTCTTATTCGTATGGATGAGCAATCAGAACCGTTACAGACCACCGCAATCAGCGACGCAAAGGGAGATGCCCGTTTCATTCTGCCCGAGGGATTATTTTTACTGGTCGCAGATCCTGCAACCGTTCCCCGAAGTTTGGAATGCTTTCAGCCGGTCATGCTTTCACTGGACAGACCGGATAGCTCCTGGTACACCTTTTATTTACCGGGCAGCAGCGAAAATACTTTCAAAAGGGAAACTCCAGATGAAGAAAATTTTCGGTTTCCCGATCGCCCAGTACCTTTATTGAAGTGAATCCATAAACTTTTTTAAGATAATCCAGGTTTTGATGATGCTGCCCCACCACCTTGGAAACCTCTGAGGCAGATACATGAATGATGAGTGTTTTTCCGACAGCAGCGTTTTGATCCAGCTTCTCAGATATTCTTCTTTTCCAGATTTCAGAATAGACCAGCTCTCCAAAGGCAGGATGTGCCGGTCCAGCGATAACCTCCGCTCCGTTTTGTATATTTTCGGAGTGATGAAGACCTATCCTCAACACACGGATCCCTGCTGCTTCGTACAGCGGGATGATTTCACTGCACCATAAAACCGCATCGTTCACCGTTAAAGGTTTGTATTGGCCGTTTTTGTATTCGGTTTCCAGATCCGTGTCCTGAATGACCAGCGTGGGATATAGCCTGACCATGTCAGGTTTCTGAAGGATGAGGGTTTTAGCGGTATAAAGACTCTTTTCCAGAGTATCACCCGGCAGGCCGAGCATGGTCTGAACCCCAAGCGAGATGCCATATTGTTTCACGAGGCTGCATGCTTTCAGCGCTGTTTCGATTGAATAAAACCGCCTGCTTTGTCTCAGCACTTCTTCATCAAGGCTTTGAATGCCCAGCTCGATGATTTTCACGGAATGTTTTCCAAGCAGCTGTAAAACCTCGTCATTGATGTAGTCCGGCCTGGTGGACAGGCGGATGCCTTGAACCTGTCCGGATTTCACAAATTCTTCGGCAATTTGCAGGTATTTCTCCTGTTCGGAAAAAGGAAGCCCTGTAAAGCTTCCTCCGAAAAAAGCGATCTCACAGTCCCGATGGTTTACGGCACTGAGATGTGTTTGAATGATGCTCCTCATTTCATCTTCTGCAGGTGCAGCCAGACAACCGCTGATTTTCCGCTGATTGCAGAAAATGCAATCATTCGGGCACCCTTCATGCGGTATAAAAATGGGGATGTTCATATGGTTTTTCATATTATTTATGTTTCTTTGCCAGACAGTTTTTCCAGCGCATTCCCCGCTGCATTCTGCTCGGCTTCCTTCTTTGTTCTCCCGGTCCCCTGCCCTAAAACCGCTCCATTCACCGAGACGGTGGTGGTGAAAACCTTGTTGTGGTCAGGCCCTTTTTCATCAATGACGCTGTACTGGATAACGAAATTACCCTTTTTCTGAATCTCTTCCTGCAGCTTTGTTTTAAAGTCACAGAAAAGTGTTCCCTGAATGGCTTTGACATAGTTTTCATGCAGGAACATATCCACAAAACGTTCTGCGACTTTCAGGCCGCCATCCAGATACAGGCTTCCGATAATGGCTTCTGTAGCATCGGCCAGGATGGAACAGCGCTGCCTGCCGCCCATCATTTCTTCTCCCTTTCCCAACAGCAGTACCTCGCCGAGCCGGATGCGCTGAGCGCAATGCGATAATGACGCTTCCGATACAACTGAAGCCCTCAGTTTGGACATTTCTCCTTCAGGCATATCGGAAACTTCCTTATAAAGACGGTTCGTAATGATAAAGCTTAATACCGAATCCCCCAGGAACTCCAGACGTTCGTTGCTGGAGATGGCCTCCTGGCGGTGCTCATAGGCATATGAGCTGTGCGTGATGGCCTGGAAGGCATTCTTCTTGTTTTGATAAACATAGTCAATATTCAATTCCAGCTGTTGAATTTGACTTTCATGGGAACTCTTCAACTTTCATTCTCCTATCTGTAGGGGGACACACCGCTGCTTTGCGTGATCCAAGGTTATGCTGCGGAATGTCCCCCAACTTATTTCTCACTTCATCTCTTCGGGCTTAGGTTATGCTTTTTTAGCTTAACCTTAGGGGACACACCCAGGTTGCATGGGCGAGCAGCAAGCTTTAGCTTGCGACCAGCCGCTGCTTCGCGTGATCCAAGGTTAGGGGACACACCGCTGCTTCGCGGGATCCAAGGTTAGGGGACACACCGCTGCTTCGTGGGTATGAGTTTCTGCGGAATGTCCCCTTTTGAATGATGCGGAATGTCCCCTTTTGAATGATGCGGAATGCCCCTCAAATTATCAGCATTTTTTACGGTTGATATTTTTTAAAGGCCAGAACTGCATTATGCCCGCCAAAACCCAGCGCATTGGATAAAGCAATATGGATATCGGCCTTTCTTCCCTGATTCGGGACATAATCCAGATCACAGGCTTCGTCCTGTGTTTCCAGATGGATCGTCGGAGGCAGGAAGCCATCCCTTAGGGCCATCACGGTAATAATGGCCTCGATTCCCCCGGCAGCGCCAAGCAAATGACCGGTCATGGATTTTGTCGAGCTGACCGACAGCTTATACGCATGTTCTCCGAACACCTTTTTAATGACGGCGGTTTCACCCGGATCATTCAACGGGGTGGATGTCCCGTGTGCATTGATATAATCCACATCTTCCGGCTTTATACCGGCATCCTGCAGAGCAAACTGCATGGCCTTGATGCCTCCCAGCCCTTCCGGATGCGGAGCTGTGATATGGAATGCGTCACAGGTACAGCCATATCCGATGATCTCTGCAAGGATGTTGGCGCCTCTTTTCAAGGCATGTTCCAGTTCTTCAAGCACCAAAATACCAGCGCCCTCACCCATGATAAAACCATCCCTGTTTTTATCAAAAGGCCTGCATGCGGTTTCGGGATCCGGGTTGGTGGTCATCGCTTTTGCCGAGCAGAAACCGGACATGGCCAATTCGGTAATGGTGGACTCCGCACCGCCTGATACCATCACATCAGCGGTACCATTGCGGATGACATGAAATG
>JAEZBW010000672.1 GCA_023426765.1 Bacillota bacterium | reverse complement strand
GTTTTCCGGCTGATTTGGACATTGGAGCTTGGCTGCAACAGCCGCATTTCATCCATACAATCGAGAATCAAATAACTCACTGCATTCACACCGTCTTTTCCGTCCGGAGAAATACCGCCTGTATTAATATTCGCAAAGTCGGTGTATGTGGAGCTTTCCTTCAGCGTTATACCCACCTTGGGCGGTGCGGGCTGATTGTTGAATTTAATCCAGAGGCATTCAAGAAGCTCCAGCGCTTCTTCATCGTTCAGCGTACCCTGTTCCCTTTCTTTCATATAAAATGGAATCAAATGCTGATCAAGCCTTCCGGGGCTGAAAGAATCCCATGGATTCAATTCTGTCGTTATGCCCAGATGAACGAACCAGTACATTTGTAATGCCTGATAGTACGTCGTCGGAGCATGAGCAGGGACAACAGCACAGTTTTCTGCAATCCTTAAAAGCTCCCGCCGACGCTGTTCATCCTTTTCCGTTTCTGCCTTTTCCAATGCCAAAAGCCGGTATCGTTCACCATAAAGCATGATGGCATCACAGGAAAGAGCCATAGCCTTCAATTGCTCCGACTTTTTCAGAGCCTCCATGTCCGATAGAAAATCAAGATTCTTTATTTCCTGCAGAATTTCTTCCTTTAGCTGCAAAAATCCCTTTTGATAAAAAACATCCCCGCCGACGGTGTGTCCCGGTCCGCGCTGTTCCATAAACTCGGTAAACAGGCCTGCATGATAACAGGCTTTCCATTCGTCGTCCATCAGATCCAGCATGCGTGTTCGCATGGAACGGTTCTGCCAGTATGGGATTATTTCCTGCTCCTGAATTTTTTTCACTTCATCGCTGACCCGGAAAAAAATTCTCTCCCGGGAATCCATGATTTCCAAGTCCTGAACAGTGTGACAGCAAAGCTCGGGAAAAGTGGGAGCTGCCTGAGGGGCATCACCCTTTTCACCGACAATCAACTCACCCTCTCCCAACCACAGAGGCCGGTTCTGCATATAATAACAGAATGCTTTCGCACGCATTTCAGGTACCGAGACAGCGCCGTCATAAAGCCTGTAGGCTTCGGTTACCAGCCTTGCTCGCGTAATATCGATATGAGGTACCGCTTCAAGGCTTTGTTTTCTCAACCTGGAAATCCTGTCATTCATCACTCTATCCTCCGATTCGGGTATCATAACTTCTGCGTAGAAACTCATCACGAATTTCATTCAGTCTTTTGGTTGTTGGTTCCTTCAGTCCGGGATAAACATCAAGCCCCATCCGCTCAGCTTTATGGCAGCCTGTATCGTGATAAGGCAGCAGATGAATCCTCTTTATGTTTAAGGGTTTCAGAAAACCCAGCACCTGCCTGATATCTTCATCGGAGCAGTTAATCCCCTCTATGAGGGGTAATCGGATAAAGATATTCGCTCCGGCATCATTCAAGCCGACCAGGTTTTCTAAAATAAGAGTATTATCGCAGCCTGTGTATTGTTTATGTTTCTCCGGGTTCATCACCTTCAGATCATATAAAAATACATCCACTAAGCTCATTATCCTTGTGAAATGAACAAACGGTGCATATCCGCAAGTGTCGATATTCACCCGATAACCACGTTTTTTACATTGCTGCAGCAGTTCCTCCACAAAATCCATCTCTGCAGCCATGACCTCGCCACCGGAAAGTGTTACCCCGCCGCCCGACTGTTCATAAAACATGACATCCTTATCTATCTCATGCAACAGCTCATAAACAGTATACTGTTTACCCGCAATTTCCCGTGCTGAAGGCAGACAAGCTTCAACACATGCCCCGCAGGCAGTGCACCGGTTTGAAGAACTTAATGCACCCGCATTTTGGGTGATATTCCCCGTGGGACAGGCCGGAATGCAGGACAAACATAAAGTACATTTCTCACGGTTATATAAAAGCTCCGGATGGCTCTTCCGGCTTTCAGGGTTATGACACCAGACACAGGAAAGGGGACAACCCTTAAAAAACACCGTAGTGCGGATACCCTCCCCATCATGGATTGAAAATTTTTGTATATTTATGAGGGTCGCTTTTAACATTTACATAATTCTCCTCTAATTTTCATAGAAATTATATCACTAAAGGCTGATTCAACGCAATCTTCGGTTGACTGCGGCTACATATACTGTATAATATTTTTAGAGAGTATGTACCAAACTGTACCAGTTGAAAAGGAGGAAAAGAAATGAAAAAAGTTCTGAGTATCCTGATCGTCCTCGCAATGGTTCTGAGTTTAGCAGCATGTGCTGCGCCAACCGCACCGGCAGGAAAAACTTCAGGCGGAAAAGTAGCTATTATCACCAACACTGTATCTCAGAATGAAGAAGAGTATCGTTCCGCACAGGCCATGGTTCAAAAATATGGTCAGGACAAAATCGTTCATGCGCTTTGGCCTGACAATTTTATGACCGAGCAGGAACAAATGATCAGCGTTTTAGGCAAGCTCGCTGCAGACCCGAATATTAAAGCACTCATTATCAACCAGGCTGTTCCGGGTACCAATGCTGCAGTGGACAAGTTCCTTGAATCAAGGAATAAGAATGATGTTCTTATCGTTTATTCCACACCTCAGGAAAATCCTCCTGATGTTGCATCACGTGCAGATTTCATTCTGCAGCCCGACGAACTGGCGATGGGTTCCACAATACCGGAGCAGGCTAAAAAGCAGGGTGCCAAAGTATTTGTTCACTATTCATTTCCACGCCACATGTCGCAGGTTCTTTTATCCTCCAGACGTGATTTAATGAGGGAAACCTGTGAAAAACTGGGTATTGAATTTGTTGATGCCACCGCTCCAGACCCGACAGGAGACTCCGGTCTTTCCGGTGCACAGCAGTTTATCCTTGAAGATGTGCCGAAGATGGTTGCAAAGTATGGCAAGGACACTGCATTCTTCTCAACAAACTGTGCAATGCAAATTCCATTGATCAAGGCTTCCTATGAACAGGGTGCCATATATCCCCAACCCTGCTGCCCTTCGCCGTATCATGGCTTCCCAGCAGCATTGGGTATTGAAGTCCCTGAAGATCTGGTCGGCGGTATGCAGAATGTTATCGATCAGACCACAAAGATTATCACCGATGCAAACCTTGGCGGACGTTTTTCAACCTGGCCCGTACCCGCAGCCATGATGTCCACAATCGCCAGCACGGAATATGCGCTGAAGTGGATGAACGGCGAAACGAGCGGCAAGGTTGATCAAAAGGCTCTTGAACAATGCATGGCCGATTATGCAAAAATGCCCATTAAGCTGAACCCTTATGTTGAAGGTGAAACGACATATGGTAACTACTATATGTTCCTGATGGATTTCCTTACTTACGGGAAAATAGGTGAATAAAGCGCATCACTTGATGCATGACTTGCGTTACATACAGTCGGGGAACGATTTTGTTGCTCCACCTTATTTGCCGGATTTAAAAATACTTCCTGCATTCTTGCCAGGGCGGAGCGAAGACCGGCCCATATGATGTAGAATTACGGAAGGATGTATCATACTTTTACGAAAGCTTATGATACATCCTTTTTCTTTTCATTAAATGAATACTTTCCATGAAAGTATGATCGGGAGGTAATGCCTTGAACGAAAACCTTCTAAGCATAAAAAACGTCTCCAAGGATTTTTACGGAAACAAAGTTTTAAGCAATATCAATCTGGAAATTAAAAAAGGTGAAATACATGCGCTAATCGGTGAAAACGGAGCAGGGAAGTCCACTTTAATGAACATTCTGTTTGGAATGCCAATTATCCATACCACGGGCGGTTTCCAGGGCAGCATTGGTATTGAAGGCCAGGAGGTTCATATTAATACTCCCCATGATGCCATGATGCTTGGTATCGGTATGGTTCATCAGGAATTTATGCTGATCCCCGGCTTCGACATTACCGAGAACATTAAAATAAACCGGGAAATTACAAATGGAAATATTCTCAGCCGAGTCTTCGGTAAACAATATGAAACCCTTGATTTCAAAAGAATGAACGCGGATGCCCGGGCAGCCCTGGACAAGCTGGATATGAACATCGACGAATTTACACTGGTTGCCGGCTTGCCCGTGGGCCACATGCAATTCATTGAAATTGCCCGTGAAATTGATAAAACAGGAATAAAGATATTGGTATTTGATGAACCGTCCGCCGTCTTAACAGAAAGCGAAACTCAGAATCTTTTGGATGCTATCCGGCGTCTGGCAGCAAAAGGCATCGGCATCATATTTATCAGCCACCGGCTGGATGAAATTATGCAGGTTTCCGATCGGGTAACCATCCTGAGAGACGGCGAGCTTGTCGTGACAAAAGATACAAAGGACACGAATACGCATGAGATTGCCCAGCTGATGGTGGGGCGTAAGATCACCCTGGAACGAAGCAGCAG
>JAEZBW010000658.1 GCA_023426765.1 Bacillota bacterium | reverse complement strand
CAATCATTCAGGAGCAGGTTGCTGCTGTGAAACAGACCGATACCGCATTCAATATGATTTCGTCTTCGATGAAGGAGTTTATGGCCTATATGACCAATATGGAGGTTTCGGTCAACGATATGCTCACTCTTCGTGAAAAAACACTTTCCTCCATGGAAAATATCTCGGCCGTATCTCAGGAAGCAGCTGCAACCTCCGAAGAGATTTCAGCCAGCACCGAGGAGCAGATGGCCAGCGCTGAGGTTCTTACAAACCTGTCCAGGGAAATGAACGATATGGCTAAAGAATTGGATAACGCGGTGTCCCTGTTTGTGATAGAAAAGGAATAACCTCGCTATCATACAGATGCAGGGTGGCTATAAAAGTGAAAAGCTTTTTGCATAGGCAATCTGGGAGGTGATTGAATTCTCCGCCATTCCTCCTGTGAAGGAGCGTATTCTTGTCAGGGAACGTATAAACAGGCTTCTGGCGGGTATCTTTGAATATCCGCTGTTTATTGTGGCTGCGCCTATGGGTTATGGCAAGACTACTGCCGTGCGCGAATTTCTCAGATCCACAGAAGCAAATCAGATATGGGTATCCCTTGCTGCCTCGGATGGGACGATGTCATTTTTCTGGGACAGGCTTACCAGACAGATTGGACTGGTTAACAAAAGTCTGGGCGAACAGCTGAAAAGCCTTGGATATCCTTCGGATGCCCCCCAAAAAGCAAAAGTTCTTGAAATTCTCACTGAAACAGAATATAAAAAAGACACCATCCTGGTCATCGATGATTTCCACCTGGCGTCCAGCCCTGAAAATGTCAGCCTGCTGAACACCATTGTCAGGGAACAGATACCCAACCTGCATATCGTATTGATCATGAGGGATATGAAAAACCTGCGGCTGGCCGAATTAACGTCGCTTTGCCATACAATGACGCTTCACAGTCTGAAGTATGAGCGGGATGAAATCGAGCAGTACTTCAAATTCATGCATTATACGCCCTCTCCTGAGGAACTGGAGACAGTAGCCCGCTATAGTGGCGGCTGGATATCCATGATATACCTTTTAATCGTAGGCTTGAAAAAAGGCATTCAGGCAGGCATCAGCAGTACTATCGACGAACTGGTGGACAACAATCTGTACAAGCCTTATGACGAAGGTACCAGACAATTGCTTCAGAAGCTTGCCGTCATGGAGAGCTTCACATCTGAGAAGGTGTCCTTCGTACTGAAACAGCCGGGCCTTGAACAATCCCTGAAAGAATTATACCTGGAAAACGCTTTTATTGACTTTGATGAAGCCACCGGCATATATAAAATACATAATATTCTGCTGGATTTTCTGAGAAAAAAGCAAACCTATACGAAAATAGAAATCAAAGCGCTATATAAGCACCTTGGGGAATGGTACCTGCTTAAACGCCAGTATCCCGACGCATATAAATGTATGTACCAGGCGGGGGACATCGAGCATATCCTCATGCTGATGAACCAGGAAAGCAACATTACTGTGACCCTTGTGGAATTTGAAGGTTATCGGGAGATGTTTGAGAATGCGGCGAAGGAGATGCTTTTCACATACCCTGTCGCATACCTGCAATATATATGCCTTCAGATTATGAATTTTGACATGGAAACCGCTAAAAATGGGCTGCAACAGCTCAAGGAGTTTCAACAGGCCTGGCTGGATATGAAAGGCATTGATCCGGAATATAAAAACCGGATGCTCGCAGAAATCCAGGTATTGCTGATATTTACCGTATTTAATGACATTCATGCGATGATTGAATGCTGCAACAAAGCGAAGCGGCTTTTGAAAGGAAAAAACTCCATTATTATCAGGAGAGACGGTGAAGCCACCTTTGGATCCCCTCATTTCGTCTACTCCTATTACAAAGAGCCCGGCAGGCTGCGTGAACTGATCAATACCATGTTGGAAGGTTTTCCTGTATTTCCGGAGGTTTCGGATGGCTGCGGTTCGGGCTTTGATTCCGTGGCTCTGGCGGAATATGCCCTGGAAACCGGTGATTTGCAGGAAGCCGAGCTGAATGGCTTTAAGGCCATATACAAGGCGAAGCTGATGAACCAGACGAGCATGCTGATTTGTGCAAAGTTTACACTCATAAGACTGTATATTATGCAGGGTAAAATACAGGAAGCCATGGAGCTTCTGACTCAGCTCAGAGAAGATGTGCAAAATGATCTCAGCCCCGTTTACAACACCACACTGGATCTGTGCGAAGGTTACATTTTTGGCTGCCTGGGTCAGCTTCAAAGGATACCCATGTGGCTGCAGCAGGGCGATATGTCCGGCAACCGCTTTGTATACCAGGGAATGGCTTTCAACTATATCGTTTACGGTAAAGCTAAATTGCTTTCACAGAACTACATCGAACTGGAGGTTCTGACTGAGAGCTTCATGCCTTATTTCGGAGTATTCAATAACCAATTGGGGTACATTCATAACTATATCCATGAAGCAGCCGCAAAATACAGACTGCGTGGCATGGAGTACGGCAGGGAAGCGCTGAAGAAGGCTATTGTCATAGGCCAGGCCGATGGCATCATCATGCCATTCGCGGAAAATGCTCCGTATATCATGGATATTCTCGTTTCACTTGCTCATGATGACAGCCGCAATGAATACCTGAAGAAGATTCTTTGTTTTTGCAGAGAGTATTTGCAAAGCCTCAGTAAAGTACAGCAATCCGGCCCCAATTTAAGTGAAAGGGAAAAAGAAGTACTGATGCTGCTAGGCGATGGGTTAACCCGGGATGAAATAGCAGGGCGGCTTACCGTATCACCGGCGACGGTAAAGACGCATATCCAGAACATTTATCTGAAGCTTGAAGTGAACGGCAAGATAGCTGCTCTTAAGAAAGCAGAGCATTTGAAGATCATCTGATATTCAATTCCCATCTTGAAGTATCTATTCTGTAAGTTTTCTAAATTTCTTGTCTTTCTACAAAATACTCCAAAAGGCGTATACGAAATCTTTAATATACGCTATATACTGACACTGGTTTCTCATTGCCTGATACAGGAGAATTAGCTGTAGGGGTGTTTTCTTGAACATGCATGATAAGGGGTGACTGCATGAGTAAAATACTTAAAGCAACTGCTAATGATGATCATACGCTTCTGGTGGAATTCGAGGGGAACAACAAAATACTGTTTGATATGAAAGAACTCATTCAAACCATGCCTTATTACAGCCTGAACGATCTTGAATGCTTCAGAGACTTTATACTGGAGGAAGATGCGATCCGCTGGAAGGATGTGGGTGTTGTTGAGCTTGGCATGCGTCCTGTACGGCTGACGGTGGACGACATTCTGTTTACCATACGGGAACTCAGGACATCGGACAGGTCCAGCGAATGTATTTAAGGAACAATTAACCACCACTTACAAAAGTGGGGCCGTAGAAATATGATAAATGTACCGCCGGCGAACGGCGGCGGAATGGGGGTTGCATATTTATGAAACGAAAAAGAACGATTTGTGTTTTATTGTTGATTCTTGTACTTATTTCTCAGATACCTGTCATGCCCGTACGGGCTGCCGATGAAATCGTATATGAAAGGGAATACCTGGAGCAGCCACTGTTCAACGCTGCGATGAAAGCCGAACCCAGCTATTTCATTGAGGATACTGGAAACTCCATCTTTAATGTCATCGACAGGTTCACAAAGGTGCATGGCGGGGTTGCCCTGCCGGCAGCCTTGAGCTTTGACGCAACCATTTCCGGCAGTGCGTATAACGCATGGTATACCTTTTCCTTTAATGGAAAGGCAAGTGAACTGGCCCGGAAGGGAGACATTGGTGTAGCGTACACGGCCAATTTGACCAATGACAGCCATATAAACTTTCTGCATCATTGGGATACGAGGTTATCCTACCCTTATATTGTTCTCGGATCCGCACCTTATTCCCATCAGCTTTTCGGGAAGAACCTTCACACCTACTATGTGGATTCAGATACATCCTCAACCGTCCTGGTGACTGATAATTACGAATTCAAACCAGTGGGGACAAACGCCTTTGAAGCCCAGGGGCTGAACCTGCATTTAATGGGTGCGGGCTGTCTTGACGGCCAAACAAGTATTTCCGCCATGGCAGTCATGCTCGCGGATGTGCAGGGCCCGGCTGTTACAGAGATATACACCACAAGGGACGCAAATCCTGCTTCGGGTGTGTTCACGCAATTTCACGCGGGAGAGGACATCTATATCCATCTGAAATTCGACGAGTCCATCCGTTTTGCGGAAGATGCCGTCACAGACGATGTAAGAGGCATGAAGCTGAATATTGGCATGAAACGCATCACCAACCAGGCGGAACTGGGCGGGATTTACCAGCCGGCCGATCTGGTAGGCCTCAGGAATGACACACTTACCTTTAAATGTAACGTACCATCAGAGCGCACCATTAATAATGTATCTGAACCCACCAATTATTATCTGGACAAGGTGGATTTTAACAATCAATCCACATGGATCAGCTCAAAGCCTGCGTTTGACGTGAAGCTTTTATACAAAAAGCCCGGCGACGTGGATCCGATGGTTATCCCTCTGTCAGACAAAGCTATAGAAGACGGTATGGGCAAAGCCACGTCTCTTGTAGTGGATCTGGCGGGAAACGGGATCGAAAAGGTAAAATCCAGAACCAGTTTTAACTCCAAATGTTATATGGACAATGTAACCCCGTCCATTAAAACTGTAACGGTCGAACGAGTTCTGAAAAATTCCCGCAACACTACCGACAGGGGCGCCACTTTTACCTCTGCGGGTGATAAAAACGGTTTCTGGTTTCAATTCGATGAAGAGATGATATTTAAAAACAACAATAACTATATTCAGATCACCGACGCCAATGTTGGCAAGCTCAGCGTCCAGCTGAACATCAAGGGCTCCGGAGGAAATCCTGCAGTGGTGCAGGGTTCAAAAACCGACCCCGCCGACAGGTCAAGGTTCTATTTCGAATATGCCATTCAGGCCGGTGATGAGCCTTTGGTTCACCCTGCCGCAGGGGATCAGGCCATTGGCATCAACAGGAT
This sequence comes from Bacillota bacterium, assembly GCA_023426765.1. Classification (GTDB taxonomy): domain Bacteria; phylum Bacillota; class Clostridia; order DSM-8532; family DSM-8532; genus JAAYJG01. The sequence goes on along the minus strand of JAEZBW010000658.1, from coordinate 128 downwards.
TTATTCCACCGACCCGGCATTTGTTCTGGCCGACAGCAGGGGGAACCCATACAATGAGAACACGGAATTCATCAACAGGGGAACTGGCCGTAAATTGCCTGAGCAGGAGCTGTGGCTCGATGTTACCG
>JAEZBW010000571.1 GCA_023426765.1 Bacillota bacterium | reverse complement strand
TAATAAATGATGGGATGTAGCCAAGCCGGTAAGGCACAGGACTTTGACTCCTGCATCTCGCTGGTTCGAGTCCAGCCATCCCAGCCAATACGGGCCATTAGCTCAGTCGGCAGAGCACTTGACTTTTAATCAAGGTGTCCGGAGTTCGAATCTCCGATGGCTCACCAGACCCTGTAATCTCAAAGGTTACGGGGTTTTTTGATGCCCTGGGCCAGGCACCTTGATTTCAAATAGGCACCTTGATTTTGAGGCACCTTGATTTTTCGCTCATGAATAAATTTCGGAGGCGGAATATGAACAAATCAAGGAATCAAAACAACACAGAGAAAGATCTTATGGATCGTGGGAAGGACGCTATTCATCTATTTAGTCTGGAAAAAATGAAGGACGGGTTTCTACTCGAGCAAAGCTGCCGAGGGAACTCAAAGGCTACAGAGGAGTACTACAAAGGTAACATTGACAGATTTGTATCTTACCTTGAGGAACAGGGTTTGGATACAGACACATCTAGCATTACCAAGGAACAAATCAAAAAGTATATTTTATACCTCAAGACCGCTAGAAAGTGGGCTAAAACCCAACATATCGAATCTAACGGGCAATTAACCTCAAAGTCGGTACAAACATATGTAAGGGCACTGAAGGCTTGGGCAGCATGGATGGAAGATGAAGGTTATCTAAACAAGATTGTTTCATCTGAAATCAAACTCCCAAGGGCTACAGCACCGGCTATTGAGATTTTAAAAGAAGAAGAAATCTATACTGTTTTAAAATATCTTGACTGCAAGAAGATAAACCATCTTCGTGATTTGGTAATTATCTCAGTCATGGTTGAGTGCGGTCTCAGACTCGAGGAAGTCACGAAACTGAAACTTGCTAATGTTCGGCTCAACCAGAACACATTGAAAGTCCTAGGGAAGGGTAACAAGGAGCGATTTATTAGCTTCGGAATTAACATGCAGAAGATGATATTTAAGTATATCAATCAAGAAAGGCCAGAACCGGCCAGCGCTAAGGTTGAAAGCTTATTTTTGAAGAAGGATGGCACAGCAATCACTCAAGCAACAATAAAACAACTATTTCGACGGCTACGAGGAAAGACCGGGATCACGAAAATATACCCGCACCTACTCAGACATACATATTGCACTATGTATCTGGCCGCAGGAGGCGATATTTTTAGTCTGATAATTAGCACTGGACACGAGAGTTTTTCGGTCTTGAACAATTATGTTCATCTTGCCAGTACGATTGTACATATCAAAGATAAGAGTCTATCTTTAATGGATCGAATAAAGATATAAACCCCCTGAATTCTAGTATAGGGAAGTAACCAGTATATGTTTACTTCCCTAATCCCTGAGGCATGAGAGATCTTGTATCTTTTCAGAGAGCAGATATTAATGTTACTGCTGTGTGATTGACGGTAAGCTAAAATTATTACTTTTCGAAAGTACTAACCGACTTTGAATATACTCCTTATTTTTTTCTATTTTATTGCATTTATGATAAATTCATATAAAAATTTTACTTTTATACTTGAAAGGAACTGCTTCGTTTATTATAATGGAAACAGTTGTTATGTTTATATTTGTAATTATGATTTGGAAACGTATCAAATTAAAGGGCACATATGGTGCGCACCCTTTAAACCACTTTTTGAAGCTTATCTGTTGCAATTCTATGTATTTATTGAATAATTATTTATCGCTGTATAGAAGTATTTACAACTACACCAATAAAGCCGGCGTTGTAAAATAATTAGTTCTTGTCTCCGAAAAATCTGCAAACCGTTTATTACGAACAGGTTTGTACTATTGGATGACATCGAAAAAATTGAGAAAACAAAAAACTAATGGCAACGTAGAGTGCTCATTATCAAACATAAAAACCGGCCGAACAATAGGAGGTGATTTTAGAAAATATCACTACGTAAATCTATTATTGTAAAAGCAAGCTATGTGTTCATAAAAATGTGGTTATTGGTCGTAAAGCGACAGAAAGAAGGTCTATTTATATGAAGAAGTTTATTGGTACTCTTTTAACGATTGCTCTTGTATTGAGCCTTATGCCTTTAAATGTGTTTTCAAATACAAGCAACACAACGGTCTATCCAAATATTGAAGCGGATTTTCAAATAACAAGCCAATGGGATGGCTTTTTAACGCTGAGATTAAGATTAAAAACCTTAGCGATTCTGCTATCGAAAACTGGCAACTTTCATTTGATTTCCCTCACGAAATAACGAATATATGGAATGCTCAGGTATTGTCGTGGGATAATGACATTTACCTGCTCAAAAATATGGGCTGGAACATAAACATCGATGTTGGAAGTGAAATAAGTTTTGGTTTTACGGCAGCTTATGATAATGAGATAATCGAACCGTCCAATTTCAAAATTGTGACCAAGATAGGGGAGGGGTCTGCCGAAGATTACTCAATAGATTTTAAGGTTGTAAGTGATTGGGGTAACGGATTTTCCTCTCAAATGGAGATTCATAACAACTCTGATAAGCCTATAGAGGCATGGAAGCTGAAATTTGATTTTGAAGCAAAAATCGATACAATATGGGGAGCGGAAATTATAAGCTACGAAAATGGTACATATTTTATAACAAATGCAGGTTATAATTCGAGGATACTTCCGGGCGAAAGTGTGATAATTGGCTTTAATGGTTCTCCCGGAAATATTGTCGATCCGGTTAATTATGTTTTATATTATTCCTATGAAGAGGATGATGAGGAACCCGTGTTAAATTTTGGTATCGAGCTGGAGGTAGAGCGGGATTTTAGAGAAATTAGTGCTTCATCCGGCACACAGACAGTGCATTTTTATGCTGAAACATTTATTGATACAGATAAAATCATATTAATAGATGCAGGTACGGGTTCAACTG
>JAEZBW010000546.1 GCA_023426765.1 Bacillota bacterium | reverse complement strand
GGCCGAGCTGGTGGCCGTGGCCAACGACCGCATGACAGCCGGGCGGGGCCTATCCCGCCGCCGGCTCTATGACTGGTGCCGCATGTTCGCCGAGGGCGGCGAAGCGGCCCTTGCCCCCAAGCACCAGGGCAAGGACATGGCCGTGCCGGCCTGGGCTTCGGCCTTCCTGGTACACTGGCAACGGCCGCAGAAGCCCGCTGTGACCAACGCTTACAAGGATTTCGCCGCCGAGTGGCCGGGCAAAGCTCCCTCCATCTTCGCGGTGCGCCGCTGGCTGGAAAAGATGGCCCTGCCCGACCGAGAGGCCGGGCGCGCCACCGGCAACGCCCTCCTCCACATGCGCCCCCACAAGCGCCGCAGCACAGACGACCTGTGGCCTACCGACATTTACACCGCCGACGGCACCACCTTCGACGCCGAAATCAGACATCCACTCCACGGCCAGCCCTTTAAACCGGAAGTGACGCTGTTCATCGACGTGGCCACGCGCCTGTGCGTGGGGCTTTCCCTTGGCCTGGCCGAGAGCGGCTATGTGATCCTGGACGCCCTGCGCATGGCCTGCCTGTTCGGCGGCATCCCGGCCATGCTCTACACGGACAGCGGCTCGGGCTACTGCAACCAGCTCATGACGGCCGAGGGTTGCGGCATGATGGATCGCCTGGGCATCGAAATGACCCATTCCATCCCCGGCCGCCCCCAGGGCAAGGGACTCATGGAGCGGGCGGTGCAGACCATCTGTGAGCCGGTGGCCAAACGCTTCGCCACATGCAGCCACGCGGACATGGACCCCGACGCGGCCAAGAAGGTCTTCAAGATCACGCGGGCGCAGATCAAGAAAGAGGGGACTTCCCGCCTGTTGCCTTCCTGGGAGGAATTCAAGGCCGCCATGCTGGCCCGCATAGACGAATACAACGCCACGCCGCACCGGGGCCTTCCCCGGGTGGAGGACCAAGCCACGGGCAGGCGGCGGCATCTTTCCCCCAATGAAGCATGGCAGGGATTTGTGCAACGCGGCTGGGAACCGGTGCGCGTGGCCGAAGAAATCCGGGACGAACTGTTCATGCCCGGCCTTCCACGTCAGGTGCGCAACGGAGAAATCCAGTTTTACAACAGCATCTATTACGCGGATGAGCTGGCGGACTTTCATTTGGATTACGTGGAAGTGCGCTACGACATTTGGGACGCTTCCAAGGTCTACGTCTGGACCACGCAGGGCGAGAAGATTTGCGCGGCCACGCTAAACGGCAACTCCATCCCCTACCAGACCCAAAGCCGCATGGAAGCCGCCCTGGAAAAACGGAAAATGGGCCAGCTTGCCCGTGCCGGGAAGAAGGTCACGGCTATCTCGCCGGGGGCCACCATCCAGTTGGCGGACTCGCTCACCCATCAGCCCGAGCCGGTGGTGCTGAATCTTCCCATACAGCAACCCGCCGAGGCCGCCACCCCCGCCAAACGCCCGTTCTTCACCAGCGTCCAGGGCCGTTACGCCTGGCTTATGCACAATCGTGACCGCTGGACCGACAAGGACGAAATCTGGATGGCCGACTATGTGCGCTCTCCGCATTATGCGGACCTGCACGACTACTACCGCTATGAAGGCATCGCCTGGGACGCTGCAAGTGACCAGGCTGTTGTAAAATAGAACACAGGGAGAAACCATGCGCGAGCACTTTGTCAAGACGGAGAATTACAGCCGCTTTACGGCCGGCATTGAGGCCGTGGAACGTCGCGGCGCGAAAGAGGCCGGCATGATGCTGGTGCATGGCGCGCCGGGTTTCGGCAAGAGCCACGTTGTCAACCGCTGGGCCTCCGAGGTGGGGGCCGTGTTCCTGCGGGCCAACGTGGATTGGACCCCCAGGTACTTCCTCATGGAACTGGCCAAAAAGCTCACGGTGGATGCAAGCGGCACCGCCCAACAGCTTTTCGAGCGCCTGCTTGAGCGGGTGGTGGAGGCACAGACGCCTATCGTCATCGATGAGGCTGAATTCACCCTGCACAACAAAGCGAAAGCCTTGGAGAAAATCCGGGACATTTCGGACCGGGCCGAAGTCACGGTGGTGCTCATCGGCATGGAGAAAATCCAGTCGTCCATTGCCCGGCACAAGCAGATTCACGGCCGCATCGCCCAGGTTGTGGAGTTCAAGCCCGCGACCCTGGCGGACGTGGCCCACGCCTGCGCCGAACTGGCCGAGGTGGACATGACCGACGCGCTCAAGGCCGAGGTGCATCGCATTTCGGGCGGCCGTATGCGCGAAGTGCTCAATATCCTTGCCGAGGTTGAACGCATGGCCGGGCTGAATGGCTTGGACCGGGTGGACGTCGCCGACCTGGACGGGGTGGACCTGTCCTTCGATTGGCAGAATCGCGCACCCAAGCGCGTGCGCTCGGCTGGAGGGCGTTAGATGGCCTGGTCAGCGACGGCGATCCTGAACGCTTTGGCGGAAGGGCCAATGCTGACGCGGCAGCTCACAAGCCGCTTCTGCAAAGACCGCGAGTCCATGCGCCGTTGCC
>JAEZBW010000462.1 GCA_023426765.1 Bacillota bacterium | reverse complement strand
GTGCCCTGATGGCCTTTACCCTGTCCATCGACGACTTTGTGATCAGCTTTTTCAATACCGGATCAGGGGTTACGAACCTTTCCATCGTCATTTATTCCATGGCAAGGCGGGGAATCAAGCCTTCCATTAATGCTCTGAGCACACTGATGCTGTTGACAGTAGTAATTCTGCTGCTGATCATTAATAAACGATCAACCAAAGGAGATGAATTGATACCATGAAGAAGTTTACTGCTATCTTACTTGCAGTTGTTATGATGGTCATTGCTTTATCGGTTTTGCCCGGGTGTGGGCAGAGCAAGGTCGTATTGAACGTATTCAACTGGGGAGAATACATCGACAAGGAGCTTCTGACCCAATTTGAAGAGGAAACCGGAATCAAGGTGAATTACGAATTGTTTGACACCAATGAGTCCATGCTGGCAAAGCTTGAAACAGGCGGAACCCAGTATGATGTGATTTTCCCTTCGGATTATGTCATTGAGGAAATGATCAACAAGGGAATGCTGGCCAAAATAGATTTTAACAATATCCCAAATTTTTCGAACATTGATGACCGGTTTAAAAACCTGAACTATGATCCGAAAAACGAATATTCGGTGCCCTATTTCTGGGGAACGCTGGGTATCCTGTACAATACCGAAATGGTTGCCGAGCCTGTAGAAAGCTGGGATATTCTTTGGGATGAAAAATACGCCGGACAAATTCTCATGCTCGACAGCATGCGGGACACCTTTGGCGTGGCCTTGAAAAAGCTTGGATATTCCGTCAACTCAACGGACGCTGCCCAGATTGAACAGGCCAAAAAACTTTTAATTCAGCAGAAGAGCATGGTCAACGGATATTATGTGGATGAAATCGTCGATATGATGATTAATGGTGATGCCGCCATCGCCTTGAACTGGTCCGGCGCCGCCATGGACATCTACTGGCAGGATGTGGAGAACATTCAGTATGCCGTTCCGAAGGAAGGCTCCAATCTCTGGTTTGACTGCATGGTGATCCCGTCTGCCAGTAAGCATAAAAAGGAAGCTGAAATGTTTATCAACTTCATGCTCGATCCCGACAACGCTTACCAGAATACCGAATATGTCGGCTATGCCACACCTAATAAGGCCGCCTTGGAATTGCTGAAGGAATCAAGCCCCGAGGTGGTTGGAATGGAAGCCTATTATCCCGCTGAAGAAATTCTTGACCGCTGTGAGGTTTTCATCGACCTGGGTGAAACCAAAGCGCTCTATAACAAAGCATGGATGGAGCTACAGGTAAACTAATTTACCATGGGCGGGGCTCAGATGCCTTGGTAAATTTTAGCCAATGGACGGAGCCCGGGTACCTTGACCAAATTGAGCCAGTGGGTGGATCCCAGGTTTCTTGTTTTAATTTAACCAGTTGGTATAGGTTCCTTAGCCAAATTTGGTCGTGGGGATATGAGCCCTGAAAGGAGTTGTCCTTTATGGACGCGGATAGAGTTAAACAGCTGCTGCGCCGTGAAGAAGGTCCCAAACTGGACTTTAAGGCAACCCTGCGCTTAAACACCGAAGGGGAGAAGAAGGAATTGACAAAGGATGTCATCGCCATCGCAAATTCGCGCGGTGGCCGTGGCTACATCCTGTATGGTGTGGAGGACAAGACAAAACGGCTGCTTGGCATTGATCCCGGGGATTTTCGTGAAGAACAGATTCAGCAAATTATTTATAACCGAAGTGACCCGCCGGTTCCCGTATCTGTAGATTTTCAAGAATACCAGGGGGTGCTGCTGGCGGTCATCACGATCTTCAAAAGTCATCACAGCCCGCATCAGATGCTTCAGAACGGATCCTTTTATATTCGGCGCGGATCCACCACCGATATTGCCAGGAGAAGCGAAATCGCCGGCATGATGCAAGAAAATGGTCTGGTGAACTATGAAACCGTTCCTCTGCCGAATGCCGGCATGGAGGATTTGGATCAGGAACTGCTTCATTCCTATTTAAGTATCCTTCAGGTGGGAGGAGAAAGTCCCAACAAGGTTTTGCTGCAGGCTTTGGGCTTTGTCGCCGAGTCTGATAACGGCACCCTGATGCCTACTATTGGCGCGATGCTGTTGTTCGGCAGGAACCCTGCGATTTTTCTGCCGCAATGCTATGTAAAAATAACCCAGGGTGAAGCGGTCTATCACATTACCGGCAACATCTTCACCCTGGTACAAAAAACCTGCAGCCTGATCCGTGACCTTTTCCAGGATCCGCTTTATCCATATGCTGCTATAGAGGAAGCTCTTGGCAATGCGCTTGTTCACAGGGATTATCTGGATTTCTCCCGGGGGGTTCATGTGGATATTAAGGAAAACTGCATAGAGATCAGTAACCCCGGTGCACTGCTGGCTGGTAACAAAAGCGTGAAATATGGGAACGACAAAAACCCCGAGCGCAGAAACCCCTGGTTATATGAACGAATTCTGATCATGGATCAGGGAAAAAACTTCATTAATATGGGTAACGGAATTTCCAGAATGAAGGGTGCCTTTGCGAAAAATGGAAGGGTTCAGTTCATCAATCTGGGTTCCAGAAACCAGTTCAAGGTCATTCTGCCCAGAAAAGCGTAACCGGTGGTCAGAACCGGAACAGCACAGCTCTGACCGGAGAACCGTCACTGCTGCGGATTTTCAACGGCAATGCGCTTAATATATATTCACCTTCCTGAACGTCTTTCAGTCTAAGGCCTTCGAGAATGATGATCCCTTCAGGAAGCAGTGCCTTATGGGTGCCATGATCGGGCTGATCTCTTTCAATGCCCAGGCAATCAATGCCAACACCGATGACGCCTACATCCCGAAGGTATTCGGCACCGGACTTCTCCAGGAAAACAAAATGGAAGTCAAAAGAATCCTGAAAGGAGTTTTGCGTTTTCAGAAGAACAAAATCACCTTTTTGAATATCTTTCTTTTGAAGTGACTGTGCGGTAATGCATTCTTTTTCCCCGGTGAGATCCAGAACCTTGCAAGGTGAAAGACAACGGCTGAGATCGATTTCGTCGATGGTATCGCCATCTTTGAGCATATGCAGGGCTGCATCCATATGCGTTCCGGTATGGGTATTCAAATGCAGCGTGGATTCGTTTGCTCCATCCGTTTGGATCGTTCTGGTTTGCTCCAGCTGTGGTCTTCTTTCAGACCGGTTTTTATATACCGTCATATCCTGTTCGATCATCATGCTGATATCATAAATTTCCATGCAGACAACACTCCTCTATATATTTTAATCAAAGATCAAGGCGGCAGACATCATTCTCTCCGCATCCATCCGAACCGTGTTCAATGTTCCACCACCACCGTCCATCGGAAGCCAGCAGATCATCCGCAGGAGAAGGCCCTGTAGAACCCGCCGCATACGGATGCACCGGTACGGATTTCGTCCGGATGATATTTTCCAGCCCCTCAATATACCGCCAGGAAGCCTGAAGCTCATCCCATCGGGTGAACAACGCATTGTTTCCGCGGATTGCCTCCAGAATAAGGCGTTCATAAGCTTCGGGGGAGTTGCTTTCATATGGGGTCGCCTGGCAGTAATCCATATTGGCTTGCAGCATTTCATGGGTGTTGCCTGGTTTCTTGGCATTCAGCTGAAAGTAAAACCCCTCTGAAGGCTGGATGCGGAACACGAGAATGTTTGGCCGTGCATCCTGATATTCGGGATACAGCTTGTAGCCGGGCATCTTTTTGAATTGAATGGCAATTTCAGCATATTTTCTGTTTAAACGTTTCCCGGTGCGGATATAAAAAGGCACATCCATCCACCGGTAGTTGTCGATCCAAAGCTTGAGCGCCGCAAAGGTCGGAGTTTTGGATCCGGAATCGATGCGCTCCTCTTCCAGGTACCCCGGTACCGGATTCCCCTGCATGGTTCCTGCGGTATACTGGCCTAAAACAACACCGCGCAGGGCATGGCCGGTGAACGGGCGCAAGCTTTGCAGCACCCGGACCTTTTCATTCCGGATGTTGTCGGCATCCAGCCTCACCGGCGGTTCCATGGCGATCAGTGAAACCAGCTGAAGCAAATGGTTCTGAACCATATCCTTCAGCACGCCGGAATGATCATAATAACCACCGCGATTTCCAACCCCGACGGTTTCGGTGATGCTGATCTGAACATGATCAATATAATGCCGGTTCCACAGCGGCTCAAAGAGGCTGTTCGAGAAGCGCAGCGTCAGGATGTTCTGGAACATTTCCTTGCCGAGATAATGGTCTATCCGGTATATCCTGTTCTCGGGCAGAGCGTCGGTCAGAAGGGCGTTCAGGAATGCGGCCTTTTCAAGGTTTTCTCCGAAAGGCTTTTCGATCATCACTCTCCTCCAACCCCTGTCCTCGGTCAGTAACTGGTTTTTATGCAAAGCCAGCGTGATCGGTGCGAAAAGCTCAGGAGAAACCGCAAGGAAAAAGAGATGATGGATCAATCCGTCCAGCGCACAAGCATCCAGTGTCTCGCGCAGAAGCCGGTATCCTTCGGGTTCCCCTGCGAAATCCAGCTGCAGATAGGTAATCATCTTTTTTAAGGGTTCCCAGGTGCTCTTGTCAAAGGCACGCCGTGAGTACTTCTGAATGGCTTCCTCCATTTGTTCCTGAAAGGCTTCCTGAGAGATTTCTCTTCTGCCCAGAGCGATAATTTTAAACTTCTCAGGAAGGAGATGATCCAACGCTAAAGCATAAACAGCAGGCAGCAGCTTTCTTTTTGTCAGATCACCGGTAGCGCCGAAAATGATGAATACACACTGGTTCATTTTATCGTTCTTCATGGCGAATCCCTCCTGCAGATCTATTTTACTGTCGGCTTATTGAATGTATTATACCACCTTTAAAAAAATAATCACGGAAAATAACCCATATGTGTTGCAATTGCATGCAATTGCTTCCGTTGTTATAAGAACCTTATCGCTTCGTGATAAGAACCTTGTAACGGTGTGTTGCAATTGCAAGCAATTGCTTCCGTTGTTATAATGATCATAAAGGATATCAAAGCAGGGTGAATTTATGGAAAAACGCGTGAAACCGCTCATCAACGCATTGGAAAAAACCGCTGCCAAAGACAGAATCATCATGCATATGCCCGGGCATAAGGCAGGACGGCTATTTTCACAAAAGTTCAGGGATCATATGCTGCAATATGACTTAACCGAACTCCCCGGACTGGACAATTTCCACCGGGCAAGAGGCGTTCTTGCCAACAGCATGAAAGCCTGCGCCAAAGCTTTTGGTGCGAGGGAAACCTTTTTCCTGGTGAACGGATCGACCACGGGAATTCATGCAATGATTGCGGCCTGCCTGAATCACGGAGATAAATTGCTTGTGGCCCGCAACTGTCACATTGCCGTCATCAACGCACTGATCCTCTTTGGTATTCAGCCTGTTTTTATCATGCCCCAATATGATATGGAATGGCAAATGGCATTGCCGGCTGGAATTGAAAGCTGGCAGAAAGCTTTGGCAGAGCATCCGGACGCAAAGGGTGCCCTTGTCACTTCGCCGGATTATTACGGGGTGTGCACACCATTGGAGGAACTTGCCTGTCTACTGCATGACAGGGATAAAATTCTGCTTGTGGATGAAGCCCATGGCGCTCATTTCGCTTTTTCGGATCACCTGCCGCAAACCGCTTTGCAGCAAGATGCAGATGTTTGTGTTCAAAGCATGCACAAAACACTGCCGTCACTCACTCAAACCGCACTGCTGCATGTCGGCACCAACCGAATTTCGTTGGACAGGATTAAACGCAGTGTTTCCATGCTCACCACTACCAGCCCGTCTTACATCTTGATGGCATCCATGGATTATGCCCGGGATTTTGCCGAGTGGGAAGGGCAGGAAAGGTATGAAAGCCTCGTCGGTGAACTGGATGCAATGAAAAACGAATTGGCCGATATGGAAAAGCTGAGGCTGGTTCCCGATACCTTCAGAGGCTTTCATCGGGATGCCACGCGGGTTGTTGTGGACATTTCGCGCACGGCCTTCAGCGGTTATCAATTCAGCAGGATTTTGCAGGAGGTTTATGGTATAATAGCGGAGATGGCCGATGAGTCCCATGTAGTTCTGATCGTCACCCCAGCAGATACCATCCGGGAACTTACCGCCCTCCGGAAAGCTTTGAGAGAACTTGACGAACAAGCCATGCCATGCAGTGAAAAAACAAGCTTCCGTCCCTATGACAATCAGCCTTTGCGCTGCCATATCCCCAGTCTCTCCGACTATCTGGGGAAGGTGGTCTATATTCCACTCGAAAGCTCCGCAGGCTTTGTCAGCGCCAGCATGGTAACCCCATATCCTCCAGGCGTTCCGGTGCTTTGTCCCGGTGAAACCATTACAGAAAACATCATTGTGCAAATCCAAAGGCTGCTGCGCAGTGGAACAGAGCTACAGGGGCTTGCGGAAAACATGGGGTTAATCCGGGTGATGGATAAGGAAACGACCTGATTCATGCCAGAACGAATGACATCAATCCTACCAGAAAGGAATTAAAGCTTCATATGCAAAAGGGAATATTCATCTCCTTCGAAGGGACCGATGGCTCGGGAAAAACCACACAAATTAATCTGTTAAGCGAATATATGCAATCAAGAGGTTACGATCTGGTGGCCCTGAGGGAACCCGGAGGTGTTGCCATCAGCGAAAGAATCCGCTCAGTTGTGCTGGACAGCCGTCACACCGAAATGGATCAGGTGACTGAAATGCTGCTTTATGCCGCAGCCAGGGCTCAGCTGGTTGCACAGGTGATCCTTCCGGCACTGAATGCAGGGAAAAGCGTGATTTGCGACCGGTTTGTGGATTCGAGCTACATCTATCAGGGGTATGCACGCGGCCTGGGAATAGAAACCGTAAAAGCGGTGAATGATATTGCCACCCGGAGCCTGATGCCCGACATTACCTTTTTTATGGATGTAGACCCCGAGCTGGCTTTGAAGAGAAGGTATGACAACAGCCAGCCCGACAGACTGGAATTGGAGAGCATGGCCTTTCACCGGAAGGTGTATGACGGGTACGTCCTGTTATGTGATCAATATCCGGACAGGATTAAACGGATTTCAGGCATGGAAGGCATCGAAGCATCGTTTTCACAGATTAGAAGCTATATGAACGCCTTTCTGTGCCGATAATAATATTGAACGGATGATTAAAAATGTAATTCATAATGCAGTGAACCTGTGAGGTGATTGAATGGGTTTGAAAATTGACGGTTCCGGTCAGCATTCGACCGGGACGGGCAGTAAGGTGAATACCGGTAATCTTCATGTGGATGGCAGAAACCAAAGCCAATTCAGTTCCACGCTGAAAAAGCAGACCTCGCAGAATATGGATGAAATGCTGAAACAAATGGCGCAGGACATCGTTAAGCAGGGTGAGCGACTGGGGGAAAAGGTGGATATTGCGGAACTGAAGGCATACAAACGCATGGTTTCAGAGTTTCTGGAGGAGTCGGTTCGCGGGTTCGCAAAGTTTTCCAGGGAAAGCTTCATGGATCGCCGGGGCCGCCACCGTCTGTATGCCACGGTGAAGAAGATCAATGAAAGCCTGGAAGAACTGACGAAAGAAGTTATTGCCAATGAAAAGGATCATCTGAAGATTTTAGGTCGTATTGAAGATATCCGTGGAATGATCCTGGATATCATTCTATAAACAGGTTAAAGCTATCGAGGTAAATCATTTTGAACCTGGATCAAATTATCGGACAAAAAACACTGGTCACGCAACTGAAAAAAATCATTGCTGCAAATAAAACAGGGCATGCATATGCGTTTTCCGGGCCATCGGGTACGGGAAAACGCACCATTGCGCTTGCATATGCCAGAGCGTTGTTATGCGCGGGCTGCAGTCCCGGTGCATTGTGCCTTCCCTGCCGTACATTTATAGAGGGAACAAACCCGGATTTTTATGAGGTTGTCACCGAAAAGCAATCCATCGGGGTGGATTTGGTTAGAACCATGCAGGAGGATTTGGCCAACCGGCCAACCTACGGCAACAGAAAGGTATATTTTATTGACGGTGCACAGCAGATGACCGTCCAGGCACAGAATTGCCTGCTGAAAACCCTGGAAGAGCCTCCCGAATATGCCGTGATTCTGATGTCGGTGACCAATTTCGATGCACTGCTGTCCACCATCCGTTCGAGAACGGTAAACTTTAGAATCAATCCCTATTCCGATGCAGAAATGCAGCAAATTTTACAGCCACTGTACAACCTGGACCCCAACGAGTGGGAATTCATCTTAAAATTTTCCCGTGGAATTCCGGGCAATGCCATTCATATCATCGAAGAGGGCTCTGTGCGGGATCTGCGACGGCTTGTCTTCAGGCTGCTGGAAAAGCCCGATGAAATTCAAACAGCCGAAGAGGTTCGGAAAACTCTTTCGGAAAACAAGGCGGAGATACCGACCGTTCTGGACATCCTGCTGTCCTTCTACCGGGATTGTCTGATGGCATTGGAGGGAATGGAAAATAGGTTGATTAATTCTGATAAAAAGGATATGATTATAAAGATTGCGAAAGCGTATACAAAACGAAAGCTGCTGGATAAAACAAATACCCTGGAAAGGCTGCGGCGTAGTTTTGAAAACAATGTCAACCACCAGCTGGGGGTTGATGTATTGGTGATGGAAATTCAGGAGGTTTAGAGATACATGGCCAGAGTGATTGGTGTCCGGTTTCGATATGCCGGAAAGGTGTACTATTTCGACCCTGTGGATGTGGAGCTGGAGCAGGGGGAGCGCGTCATTGTGGAAACCGCCCGGGGCGTGGAATGCGGTGAAGTGGTTAACGGGATCAAGGAAGTGGATGAAAGCGAAGTGATCGCTCCGCTGAAAAAAGTGATGCGCAAGGCCACAGAAGAGGATCTGCAGCAGGTGGAGGACAATAAAAAGAAGGCAGAAGAAGCCTATCGGATCTGCCAGGAAAAGATTCAAAAGCACAACCTTGAAATGAAATTAATCGATGTGGAATACACGTTTGACAACAATAAAATTCTGTTCTACTTTACGGCCGACGGCCGTGTAGACTTCAGAGAACTGGTGAAGGATCTCGCCGCGGTGTTCAGGACACGAATCGAGCTTCGTCAAATCGGCGTCAGGGATGAGGCTAAAATGATGGGCGGCCTGGGCGTGTGCGGCAGAACACTTTGCTGCAGCTCACACTTAACCGAATTCCATCCGGTTTCGATTAAAATGGCGAAGGAACAAAGCCTGTCACTGAACCCCACCAAAATATCCGGTACCTGCGGCAGACTGATGTGCTGCCTGAAATATGAGCAGGACGCTTATGAGGATCTTCTGCGGAGAATCCCGAAGACCGGCGCATTGGTGCAAACACCGAACGGTACGGGTACGATCATGTATGTCAGCCTGCTTGAGGAAAAGGTGAAGGTAAAGCTGGACAACGAGAATGAACCGGATCTGAAGGAATACAAGGCATCGGAGGTCAGGCTGATTAAAGATGTGGATAAGGCCTCGCAGGAGCCCGAGATGGATATTGAAATTTTAAAACAGCTTGAAGATTGATGTTCAGTTTATCCTGAAGCAGGTACCACGGATGGGTTTCAGGGACTACCCGTGAACAGTAACTAAATACTCTGCGGATGAATTTTTGTCGCAGACAGGTTGTTGACACACCACGGATTATATTGTAGGATAACATGGGAATCCAAAGTTCCCTTGATAATTTAATGGAGGTGTACTTATATGGCATATTTTATTCATGATGATTGCATCAGCTGCGGCGCTTGTGAATCTGAATGTCCGGTTAGCTGCATTTCAGCTGGTGACAGCAAGTATGTTATCGATCCGGAAGAATGCATCGAATGCGGAGCCTGTGCGGACGTTTGCCCTGTAGATGCTCCGAAGCCGGAATAACTATAAGCAAAAAAGAACTGCAGGAGCCGGACAGGATTTGTCTGGCTCTTTCTCTATACAATGAAGGAGCCGTGACAATATGGCAGAAGAGCTGCTTTTAGAGGGAGAAAGCCTGGATGATCTGCAACTGAATAACCTGCGCATCATTCAAAAAAATGATGGCTTTCGATATGGCAGCGATGCCGTTTTGCTTTCAAATTACGTCAAGGTTCCAGCCGGGGCCAGGGTTGTCGATCTTGGAACCGGTACCGGCATTATTCCGTTGCTGCTGTCTGCGAAAACAAAAGCCGCCCATATCACCGGTATTGAGATTCAGAACGAAATGGCTGAGATGGCCATCAGAAGCGTTGCTATCAACCACCTGCAGGATAAAATAAAAATTGTCCATGGTGATTTTCTGAATGCGGTTCAGTGGTTTGGCAGCGGAACCTTCGATGCCGTCGTCACCAATCCTCCCTATACCAAACCGGGTGGAGGGCTGATCAACCCCAAAGATACCAAGGCGATTTCCAGGCATGAAATCCATTGCACCCTTGAACAGCTGATATCGGTTTCATCAAAGCTGTTGAAACAATATGGCCGCTTTTTCATGATTCACAAGCCCGAAAGGCTGGTGGACATATTTTGCGAAATGCGGGCCCATAAAATCGAACCCAAGAGCATCCGGCTGGTTCATGGGCACAGGGGAAAACCCGCAAACCTGGTGCTGATTTACGGGCTTAAAAATGGCAATTCCCAGGTGACCGTCGAGGAGCCGCTCTATGTTTACCACCGTGAAGAAGATGGAACGCTTAAGCAGGAGATATCGAAATGATCATGAAAATAAATACACCGCTCACCCATGAATGTGTGAAAAGCCTGAAAGCGGGGGACATGGTTGAAATAACCGGAACCGTGTATACTGCCAGGGATGCCGCCCATCAAAAGCTGCTGGAACTTGTTCACACAGGGAAAAAGCTTCCTTTTGAAATTAACGATCAGATCATTTATTACGTCGGGCCCTGCCCGGCACCGGATGGCAAAGTGATTGGCTCTGCAGGCCCGACAACCAGCGGAAGAATGGACAAATACGCCCCGAAGCTGATCGAGCTGGGCTTGACGGGAATGATCGGCAAAGGCCAGCGAAACGCTGCGGTGGTGGAAGCCATGCAAAAGTATGGAGCGGTTTATTTCGGTGCTACCGGGGGAGCCGCTGCACTGATCTCAAAATGCATTCAGAGTTCGGAACTGATTGCATTTGAAGAGTTGGGCACCGAAGCGGTACGCAAGCTTACCGTGGTGGATTTTCCGGCGGTTGTTGTGATCGATGCAGATGGAAACAACCTTTATGATATGGGCAGAAAGCAGTATGCATTAGAATTGTAAGGAGAAGAAGCTTTTGGATAAACGCATTCACATTATTACCGGGCATTATGGCAGCGGAAAATCTGAAATAGCTGTCAATATGGCTTTGGCCATGAAGGACAGGAAAGTTGTTTTTGCCGATTTGGACATCATCAATCCCTATTTTCGCAGCAATGAAGCCAGAACCATTCTGGAAGAAAAAGGGATCACCGTCATGACGACGCAATATGCAAACACCAACATTGATATCCCTGCTTTGACGGGGGATCTCAGCCGTTACCTTGCCGACAAGAGCACTGCCATCATCATGGATGTGGGAGGGGACGATGCCGGTGCCAAGGTGGTTGGCCGGTACCGCAATGAAATTCCCGTTCCCGAAACCGTCCTCTATTTTGTACTGAATTTTTTCCGGCCTGAAACCCGAACGGTTGAAGGAGCGATGGCAGCTTTGAAAGAAATAGAGACGGCCAGCAGACTGAAGGCGGACTATATTATCAATAATTCCCACCTGATGGAGTATACCACAGAGGAAGATATTATACAGGGGAAATCCTTTGCAGAACAGGTTTCCCGCATATCGGAAATTCCGATAGCGTTTCATGCCATCCTACAAAATACGCCAATCAGCAGTCAGCTGCAATTCAACGAGCCTGTTTTCCGTATGGAAAAAACCATGGGAATCGCTCGCCACCTGAAATAACATTTAAATTCCAGCTGTCTTGCAGTAAATTCATGGACTGTGTTATAATACAAAGGTTAATCCGGCTTGCATCCTGAAAACGGTCTGGCTGTAAATGGGACAAGTCTTCAGCGATATATTGGAAGAAAGAATCATCATTAAGGAGGGAGAATACATTTGGCAAAGGTTACTTTTATTCAGGAAAAGTGCAAGGGCTGTGCGCTTTGTGTCAGTGTGTGCCCGAAGCAAATTATAAAAATGAACGACGAAAATCTGAATGAAAAAGGCTACCATCCGGCAGAAGTTACCGACATGGAAAAGTGTATCGGCTGCGCTTTCTGCGCAACGATCTGTCCGGATTGCGTGATTATTGTGGAAAAGTAAAGGAGGCATCCTATGGGACAGAAGCTGTTGATGAAGGGAAATGAAGCGATTGCCGAGGCGGCGATCCGGGCAGGGTGCCTTCATTATTTCGGATATCCGATCACCCCGCAGACTGAAATTGCACATTATATGGCCAAAAAGCTTCCCAAGGTCGGAGGCGTTTTTCTGCAGGCCGAAAGTGAAATTGCCGCCATCAATATGGTTTATGGTGCAGGCAGTACCGGTACAAGAGTTTTAACATCATCCTCCAGCCCGGGAATCAGCCTGAAACAGGAGGGCCTTTCCTATATGGCCGGCTCACAGGTACCGGCGGTGGTGGTCAACATCGTCCGCGGCGGCCCCGGCCTTGGCGGAATCCAGCCTGCGCAGAGCGACTATTTCCAGGCGACGAAGGGCGGCGGACACGGAGATTACAAGATGATCGTCCTCGCACCCTCCAGTGTTCAGGAATTATATGAACTTACCGTTGAAGCCTTCAATCTTTCAGACCGTTACCGCATCGTCACGATGATTCTTGGCGACGGTATTCTGGGACAGATGATGGAAGTGGTGGAATTCAGGGACAACGAGCCCATCGAGCGCGTCGATACCCCCTGGGCTACAACCGGCCACGGCTTTGAACGCGAGCAGAATGTGGTCACATCCATTCACTTAAGCCCGGCAGTTCTGGAGAAAATGAACCAAAATCTGCAGGATAAATACAGACGCATTCAGGAAAAGGAATGCCGGTATGAATTGTACAATGTTGAAGATGCCGACCTGTTCCTTGTTGCCTATGGAACCGTTGCCAGAATCGCCAAGAGCGTTATCGAGCTTGCAAAGCAGGAAGGGTTGAAGGTAGGCCTGATCCGGCCCATTACCCTCTTCCCGTACCCGACCGAGGCTTTCGAAAAGGTCATCGACAGGGCGAAAGCGTTCCTGACCGTTGAGATGAGCGCCGGACAGATGCTGGAAGATGTCATGCTGGCCGTGAACGGCAGAAAACCGGTTTATTTCCATGGCCGTATGGGTGGAATGGTCCCCGTAAGGGATGACATTCTGGCAAAACTGAGAGAAATTAAACAGAAGCACGGATAAACGTGTGATAACTGTTATACGTGTGAAAGCATACCGACCTGCAGGAACAGTTGGTTCCGCTGACGGGAATTCCCCTGAAGCATCAAGCAGGATGAAAGGACGGATACTATGGCGATTGTCTTTCAAAAACCGAAAGCCTTAAAGGATAAATCCATGCATTATTGCCCCGGATGTACCCATGGAATCGCCCACCGACTCGTCGCCGAAGCACTGGACGAGCTGGGCATTGAAGGGAAAACCGTTGGAATCGCTTCGGTTGGCTGTTCCTATAACAGCTACGACTACTTCAACTGTGATATGATCCAGGCTCCGCACGGCCGTGCACCGGCGGTTGCAACCGGTGTTAAAAGAAGCATGCCCGACCGCATCGTCTTTACCTATCAGGGAGACGGGGATCTGGCGGCTATCGGAACCTCTGAAATCATCCATGCGGCAGCCAGAGGTGAAAAAATAACTGTAATCTTTATCAACAACACCATTTATGGGATGACCTCGGGGCAAATGGCTCCGACGACCTTGCTGAACCAGTATTCCACCACCACACCCTATGGCCGTATCGCAGATTTGCACGGCTTTCCGATCCGTGTTTCTGAAATGCTGGCAACCCTTGATGGGCCGGCTTACATTGAAAGAGCTTCACTGCAGGATGTGAAACACATCAAAAAGGCAAAGGAAGCTGTTAAGAAGGCCTTCAAAGTACAGCTGGCCGGGAAGGGCTTCTCCATGGTGGAGCTGCTGTCAACCTGTCCGACAAACTGGGGATTAAGCCCGGTTGAATCGCTAAACCGAATCAGCGGTGAACTGATCCATCATTATCCGCTGGGCGTATTCAAAGGTGAAAACTTGGAGGTATGATGCAATGACACATGAAGTAATCCTCGCCGGCTTTGGCGGACAGGGAATCTTATCGGCCGGTAGGCTTTTGGCGCAGGCAGGAATGCATGACGGGAAACAGGTTTCGTGGCTTCCTTCATATGGACCTGAAATGCGCGGCGGTACTGCAAACAGCAGTGTAGTTATATCGGACAGCCCGGTAGACTCACCGGTACTGAACAGCTGCAACGCTTTGATTGTCATGAACAAGCCTTCTCTTGAAAAGTTCGAAAGCTGGGTGGTCAAAGGCGGTATTGTCATCATCGACAGTTCCATCATCGACCGGGATATCAAGCGGGACGATATCAAATCCTTCCTCATTCCGGCTACGAAATTAGCTTCGGAACTGGGGAATACTGCTTATGCCAATATCTATCTGCTGGGTAAGCTGATTCAGGAAAGGCAGATTGTGACGATGGCGAATTTTGAAAAAGCACTTTATGAAATTCTGCCTGCGAAGAAGCACGCGATGATTCCGGAAGAGATGGAAGTACTGAAAGTCGGCATGAATTATTAAACCAAAGAGATAAAATTAATGGGCGGGGCCCGGGTGTGTTGGATAAATTAATCCAGGGTACCTGGGCCCCGCCTATTCGTTTAATTGAGCTAAAATACCTGATCCCATAGGCTAAATTACGGCAGGGAACCAGGGCCCCGCCCAGTGGTCAAATTAAGCCAAGGAACCTGGGCCCCGCCCGGCGGTTAAATTGAGCCAAGGTACCTGTCCCCGCCCGGCGGTTAAATTGAGCCAAGGTACCTGGGCCCCGCCCGGTGGCTCAAGTGGCTTCCAATTCACTGGCGGGGACGCGTATCTCACGCAGGATTTTCAGGGATAGCTCCGACATTAAGTCCACGATATAGTTTTTTCCATATCGGGTTTTCGTTTTAGGATTGTACAATAGTCTGACTACAGGTCGTGTCAGGCTTTTAGAGCTGTTGTTGATCACGATGCCGATAAGTCCGTTGCTCAGCAGCACCAGTGTCCCGTTCGGGAAAATGGGGATCATCGTCAGAAATTCATCCGTCAGGGACTTGTCAAGAACTGTTCCGGTGGAGCAGGTAAGCCGCTCTACTGCATCTGCGGTGCTTAATGCCAGCTTGAATTTCCTGTCGCTGGTGATGCTGTCGAACAGGTTGCAGATAGATACAATACGGGCAGAATAATGAATTTTATCCCCGGATACCCCTAAAGGATACCCCGAACCGTCAAGGTTTTCATGATGCATCAGCACCGCTATTTTAACGGTGGAATTGATGGTGGAGTCATCCTTGAGGATATTGTAGCCGTAAAGGGTGTGCTTCTTCAATTCAAGGATCTCTTCGGGACTGTGGCCTGTTTCCTTCTGTACCAGGGAAGGCGGAATGATAATCTTTCCGAAGTCATGCAAAAGTGCACCCAGGCCGATGCTTTTTACCTTATCCTTGGTATAGCCCATTCTGGATGCCAGCATGATGGAAAGTGCACAGACATTGACCAAATGTGCAAACAAATACTCATCCTGCAGCCGGATATCCTTCAGGTTGATCAGTTCATTCCGGGATGACAGCATTTCATCAACAAGCTCGTTCACCATTCGAATCAGTTCCTGAACGTGAATCTCCTTTGTTCGGACAAACCGGTTTAATTCCTGGCTGACAACCTGTTTTGCCATGATTCTGGTTTCCAGGCAAAGCGTATTATCAATTTCTATTCCTTCCGATATGGCATCTTCCACATAGACACTGAAAATTCCCTTATCGTGAAGCTTTTCAATATAGCTGGGTTTCAGTCGGATTCCCTGGTTCAGCAGCTTGCGGCCATCTATGTCATAGATAGGCTGTGCCAGTATTTCATCCCCTGAGATGTCCTTTATTGCGACCAATCGCATGTACAATTCCTGCCTTGTATTTATGTTTATTTGCTGAATGCTTCAGTAACAGGGATTTATTTCCTTGTCCTATTGATGATTTGCACCAGGTAAGGTTCCCTGAGTCTG
This sequence comes from Bacillota bacterium, assembly GCA_023426765.1. Lineage (GTDB taxonomy): Bacteria > Bacillota > Clostridia > DSM-8532 > DSM-8532 > JAAYJG01. Next base: position 10,217 of record JAEZBW010000462.1, on the reverse strand, counting down.
AAACATATATGAAATATTCTTACCCCGTTCAAAAAGGATAAAACATGGGCATTTAACCAGATGCTGCAGAGCGCGCGAAAAGGTAACACTTAGTCCTGCGCAAATATGTTTTTCTTTTTTAAAACCAACAGTAACGGTAAACCCAGCACATAACACGACACAAGCTGCCCGAGTGCAACCCAACCGATGCTGATTGCAAGCGGCACTTCCATCATATAAAGGTATTTCAGATATGTGCCCACAATGAGAGCATTAAAAACCAATGGTGGCAGCGGCACAAGAACCGGATATTTTCTAAGGCTGCGGGATACCAATGCGGCCAGCAATGTCGCAAGGCTTCCGAAGATGATATCTATCGGGCCAAAGCCCCCCAGCAAATTGGAGATAATACAGCCGATAAACAGGCCGGGAATGGATGCCGGGAACAAAGCAGGAAAGATGGTGAGCGCTTCAGAAATTCGGATTTGAAAGATGTTGTGACCAAAGCTGATCGGTAAAAACAACATGGTCAGCGCAGTGTAGAGTGCAGCAATAATCGCTGCCTGAACGATAAAGAGAACTTTTTTATTCATAGAAACCTCCGTAGTTTTGTTTGACTGTGAAGGCAGTACGATTTCTGCATTCAAGCCGGCCAGGATTTTGCGAACTGGCCATGCTTTTGATTGTAGCATGCAACCTTCTTTGGCGCAAGCCTGGCAAACATAAATATATGTTTGAGTTGTTGCTCGAGCCGGTATTCATAGAAGCAGTGCAAAAATGACATATATAGTCCATAATCGGCCTGTATTGCAATTTTTTCATACGACAGGAGCCGTATACGGCATGAAAAAAATCAAAATATGAAATTGCAGGAAAAAAAACCTATGCTATAATAGAAATGTACATACAAATAATATCCGGAAGAAAGAACGCAAATTGAATACCAGCTGATAAAGTTTCTGGAGGGAAGCAGTATGAACAGAAAAACAGCATTTGAAGAATTGTCGGTCAGGCTGGAGGATAAAACCCTGATTCGGCACAGCCTTGCCGTGGAAGCCATCATGAGAAAGCTTGCTGTAAATTTGCAGGAAGATATTGAATTGTGGGGGATGGCCGGGCTGCTTCATAACATAGACAGGCAAAAAGTAGGAGAAGATTTGCAGCGGCATGGTCTGGTTGGGGCCGAAATACTGGAAGGACTGAATGTGAACCCGACAATCATCTATGCCATCAAGTCACATAACCCGAAACTGGGTGTTCAAAGAAGAAGACGGATCGACAAGGCTCTGTATTGTGCAATTCCGCTTGCAACGCTTTTGGAAGCCTGTGCTTGCAGTCATCCTGATAAACTGGCCGGGTTGGATCCGCAGGTTGTTACCGATCAATTTTATGATGAAGGCTTTGAAAAAGAGGAAGTGGATCGGGAAAAAATCAGAACCTGCGAGGAGATCGGGCTTTCTTTAGGCGCATTCATAGAAATCGGGTTGGCTGCCATGCAGGAGATTTCAAATGAACTGGAGCTATAACCCTTGTTTTCAATCACCCGGGTATATTTTAATGCCCACAGTAAAAAATAACGAAGTAATCGAGGATAGGAGAAGCAATTGCGGTGCAATTGCTTCGTCTTGTAAAAAAGGAAATGAGATGAACTGATGGAAGAAAGAAAAGAACGAATTAAAGGATTTATTCATGAAAAATCCTATTACCCGATGTCCTTTGAAGAGTTGGCGGTAGTGCTCGACGTACCCCAGGAGGATAGGGAAGCTCTGCAGCAGGTGCTCAATGAAATGGAAGAAGCGGGACTGATTTTTAAAACCCGTAAAGGCAAATATGGCGCTCCCGAAAGGATGGGTCTGATTGCCGGAAGGTTTCAGGGGAATGAGCGCGGGTTTGGTTTTGTCATATCGGATGATGCCAATCAGGAGGATCTGTTCATTCAGATTGATCACCTGAATGGTGTCATGCACGGCGATCGGGTTGTGGCGAAAATTACAAAATATCCTGAGAACAACCGGCGGGCCGAAGGTGAAATCATCAAAATTCTCAGCCGCGCCAATGAAAAAATCGTCGGCGTTTTTGAAAGAAGCGGTTCATTGGGCTTTGTCATTCCGGATCACCGTAAAATAAAGGGAGATATCATCGTCCCGATGGATAAGACCATGGGCGCAGTTCCGCATCAGAAGGTTATTGTTGAAATTACGCGGTACCCAGAAGCAGAGCGCAACGCCGAGGGCAGGATCACCGAAGTCCTGGGAGATGCCGAAGAGGCCGGTGTGGATGTGTTGTCTATTATTCGCACCTACAATCTTCCGCTGGAATTCCCGGATGAAGTGATCAACGAAGCCAAAGCAGTTTCTCAGCAAATATCTGCGGAAGATATCCAGGGAAGACGTGATTTAAGGGACCTTATCATGGTGACCATTGATGGTGAGGATGCACGGGATTTGGATGATGCAGTATCCCTTGAGATGAAAGCCGACGGAATCTACCGCTTGGGTGTTCATATTGCAGATGTAGCTCATTATGTGAAGGAAGGCTCTGCACTGGATGATGAAGCCTTAAAGCGCGGTACCAGTGTTTATTTTCCCGACAGGGTTATACCGATGCTGCCCAGAGAATTGTCCAACGGCATCTGCAGCCTGAATCCGCAGGTGGATCGGCTTGCTTTTTCGGTAATGATGGATATCGACAGCCTGGGGCGTGTAGTGAACCATGAAATCTTCGAAAGCGTCATCCACACCAATCAGCGGATGACCTATACAAATGTTTATAAGATTCTGGAAGAAAACGATGAAGCACTGATAGAGCAATACAGGGCTTTGGTTCCCATGTTCGAAAAAATGAAGGAGCTGGCGCTCATCTTAAGAAAGAAAAGAAGCCTGCGCGGCGCTATTGATTTTGATTTCGAAGAAGCGAAGATTATCGTCGATGATAATGGAAAGCCCATTGACATTAAACGATATCCCATCACGATCGCCAACAAAATTATCGAGGAGTTCATGCTGCTTTGCAATGAAACGGTATCCGAGCATTTCTACTGGGCGAACATACCCTTTGTATACCGCATTCATGAAGATCCCGATCCTGAAAAGATTGAAAGTCTGAATGCATTTTTATTTAACTTCGGTCAAAGGATTAAGGGCAGCGGCAATATACATCCCCGCGCCCTTCAGGATGTTCTGGAAAAAGTGAAGGGGACGCCTCAGGAAAGAATGATCAGCACGATGATGCTGCGAAGCCTGCAAAAAGCGAGATACAGCGACGAGCATGTGTGGCATTTCGGCCTGGCTGCCGGATATTATTCGCATTTTACGTCTCCCATCCGGCGTTACCCTGATCTCATCATCCATCGGATTATGAAGGAATATCTGCATGGCACCTTTGACGAGCGAAGGAATGCACATTATGCCGCCACCCTTCCCGATGTCACCCGCCAATGCTCCGAAAGTGAAAGAAATGCTGAAGAAGCCGAGAGAGACTGTGACGATCTGAAAAAGGCTGAATACATGCAGCAGCATGTGATGGAGACCTTCACCGGCATTGTTTCGGGGATTACTTCCTTTGGAATGTTTGTCGAACTGGAAAATACCATTGAAGGCCTGATCCGGTTAAGCAGCATGGATGATGACTATTATCGGTTTGACGAAAAGCAATACTGCCTCATCGGTGAAAGAACCGGTAACATCTATCGCATCGGAGATTCGGTGGACATTGTTGTCACCCGATCCAGCCCGGAAAACAGGCAGATCGACTTTGTGCTTGCAAACGGTGACGATCCCTATGTCGCAGCATTCAAAGCAGAGGGACAAAGGCCGGGGAAAAAGCATTATGATACCGGTCTTGATAACCGGGAAGGTGGTAGTTCTATCCGTAAGGGCAAGAAGCCGATAGAGAAGCATATCCTGATGCATGTGAAAGGAAAGACAAAGAAATCCGGGAAGCCTTTTGATAAATCAGGCCGGAAACCCACTGAAAAGTCAAAGCGTAAACATTAGAAGCATCCTGCGGCGGCAAAGTTATTTTACTTTTGCCGTCACAGATTGCCTGCAGAAAATGAAAAAACAGTCTTTCTGCTGGCAGAAGAGTGAAGCTTGATAAAGTTATTAACATAATAGATAACCAATGGAAGTAAATTCTTGCTTTGAACTGCGATTTTGTTCTTGACTTTTACCAGGCCACCAGTTAAAATATAATTCGTTGGTCCTTTAAGGCCCATTGGTCAAGCGGTTAAGACACCGCCCTTTCACGGCGGTAACGGGGGTTCGAGTCCCCCATGGGTCACCATTCCGAGGTGGGAAGTGTGCATGCCGCACTTCTCATTTCAAAGACCTGGCCCGGTAGTTCAGTTGGTTAGAACGCTAGCCTGTCACGCTAGAGGTCGAGGGTTCGAGCCCCTTCCGGGTCGCCATTTTAACTAAATATGCTGGTGTAGCTCAGCCGGTAGAGCAGCTGATTTGTAATCAGCAGGTCGGGGGTTCGAATCCGTCCACCAGCTCCAGAGGAATCCGCTAATATCAAGTATTAGCGGGTTTATTTTATGGCGGAAAGTTTGTTTTCGGGAAAATGGTACTCATTTGGAGCGAACAAAATTTATCCTTCCATCACCCATTCCGCTATGATATAATAATCCCCGTGGACAAGGAGGCGGGTTCTGTGGAAGAAAAAACCTTTGAGCTTTTAACCAGAATGTATAAGGAATTCACTGACTTTAAAAGCGACATGATGAATTTCCGCATGGAAACCAATACAAGGCTTGAAAAAGTTGAAGGCCACGTCACACGAATCGAATTCGAGCATGGTCAGAAGCTGGATGCCCTGTTTGACGGTTACAAGCAGCAGCATGGCAAGCATGTAGAACATGATATCCGGTTTGATCGTATCGAAGCCAAATTGGACAATCTTTCCCTTAAGGTGAGCAGCCATGATTCCAAACTCGAAGTCCTGGAGGGCGGCCGGAAGAAATAAAAACTCTATTTGAACATATTTATTGCAATCTCTAAGGCAAAAACCGTTATTTATACCTGCTGAAAGGTATGAATAACGGTTTTCTTGTTTCACTTCAACAAGCGCCATAGGGCCAAAGTCCCACCGCTGATAGGTACGATGGCGTGGAATATGGGGGCTTTGGCCGATATTCCCTGTTCTGCGGATACAATATAATAAGGTTGTAAACTGCCTTGAACAAGGAGGTGTTTTCATGAAAGTGATCGTCGTAAGGATGATGCAGTCCAAAAAGCGTCACAGGAAAGGCCAGGGGTTGGTGGAATACGCTTTTATCATCGGTTTTATTGCACTTCTTCTGGTTGCCGCTCTCAGGTTGATTCCACAGCCTCTGGTATCTATCTTCGAAGAGGCAGCCGCAGCGCTTGGAGCATCTCCGCCCTGATTAAGACGGACTAAGGTCCTAATCACAGAATAGGACGATGGTTACGGGTAAATGTGAATATAGACCGATATGACAAGGTCACAAACGCAAGTATAATGAAAATGTACCAAGTCAAAAGAAAAAGCGATAGCAAAGCAAAATGAAATTTTATTTTTTCTGAAGGGGGTTTCAGTAATGAAGAAATTGATGGTAAGATTGGCGACTTTTTTCTACAGTGAAAAAGGACAGGGCATGGTTGAGTATGGTTTGATTATCGGCTTGATCGCAGTGGTTTTGATTGGAGCGCTTACGCTTATTTCCGGAGGGCTTGAAAGTATCTTCGGTGATATAGAAACCGCATTGACCACTCGAGGTGCTGGTGGTGGCGGCGCCGGGACTTGATGACAGAAAAAAGCATGCCCTAACGGGAGTTAGGGCTTCTTTTTTTACAAGCCGCTAAATTTTGGTACATCATTTACCTGAGTTCAAAAGTCTATGGCGATAACAGGGTGAGACGCAGAACCCGGCTGGATGAACAAGCCGGTTGATGCAGGGAAAGAAGGCGAGGAGATGCGTTTTTTCAGACAAAAAAAGGGACAGTCGCTGGTGGAAACCGCAATCGTGCTGCCATTGGTACTTTTGCTGCTGATGGCTATAATCGATTTCGGTTTTTTGTTCAATCATTATATCATCATCTCCAACGCATCCCGTGAAGCTGCACGAAAAGGTTCCCTGGGCGGCACCGACACAGAAATCACCCAACTGATTGAAAGCTACACCTCAACGCTGGATTCCGACAAATTGAATATTGAAATATATCCGGCTCAGAGCCAGCGTTTCCATGGTTCTGAAATAAGGATCTCACTTTCGTATGACAATCGGCTGATTACACCGTTGATCGGCTCACTGCTCGGAGACGAATTAACCTTAAAGTCTCAGGTGATCATGAGGGTTGAGTAAACCCGGAAAAACGAATTAAAGGGGAAGTGCGTTATGCGCAAGATCAATAAAAAGGCACTGTTCATTTCCATCATACTGGCTCTTGCCAGTGCGGTCTTTCTGATGCAATATGTCCGTTCCATTGACAAACCCGTTGAAGAAAAACCTAGAATTACCATATATTCTGCTGTTCGCAGCTTTAAGCCCGGAGAAGAGATTCTGGCTTCGGACATCCTGGAAAAACAGATCGATCCCGAGTCGGTTGGACTGATGGGTATCACCGATAAAGAACAGATTGTCGGAAAAATCGTGAAGCTGCCGATTCTGGCCGGCGAGGTATTCACAAAAGAGAGGACGGCCACCCGGGAGGAAATGCAGCTGGCCTGGCAGATCCCGGAAGGGAAAAGAGCCATCAACCTGTTCGTCAATGAAAGCATCCTGTTCTCAGATTTACTGCAGGTGGGTGACCGTGTGGATTTCATAGGAACCTTTACAGTAGATGAAAGCATAAAACCATTTGTAATCACCACCATACAAAACATTGAAGTTCTGGCCATCGGAACCGATAAAATCAAGGAAAATCCGAAAGAGCCCGATATCACGACATTGCCGAAGACCATCACCCTGGCAGTGACCCCGAAAGAGGCTGAAAAGATTTTTTATGCCATGACATATGGACAATACAGCCTGAGTTTGCGCAAGCAGGGGGATGACAAGACTGCACCGTCGGATGGCGTGATTCTGAACGATTTTGTACCCGAAAAGGCCAGGTTGGGAAGCGGGGAGTAAAACGATGGATGGAAAGATAAGAATTATTATTGTGGATGATTCCAGGGAAACCGTTGAAAATATTAGAACGCTGCTGCGCTTTGAAACCACGGTGGAGGTCATCGGCGCTGCTTTTGACGGAAAAGAAAGCATCAAGCTTTGTGAAAAGTTAAGGCCCGATATTGTTTTGATGGACGTAAACATGCCCGAAATGGACGGTTTAACGGCCACGCAGATCATCAGCATGCAGCTGCCCGAAACCGGAGTTATCATCATGAGCGTGCAGGGAGAAAAGGAATACCTGAAAAAGGCCATGATCGCCGGGGCCAGGGAATATATCGTAAAACCCTTTTCTTCGGAGGATTTAATCCAAACGATCCTCAGAACCTATGAGCTGCAGAACAGGAGAAAAAGCCTCGGGAAGGTGCAGGATCACCAGATCAACACCAGAATCTTTACCGTTTTCAGCACAAAAGGCGGCGTGGGGAAGACAACGATTGCATCCAATCTTGCCGTCGCCATGGCAAGAACCACCAAAAAGCGCGTGGCGCTCATCGACCTTGACCTACAGTTCGGGGATATTGCCGTGATGCTGAATCTTTCCATTAAAAATACGATTTATGATCTGGTTAAGGATTTGAAGGATATGGACAGCGATATCGTCGAGGATTATCTGGTGACTCATTTTTCCGGGGTAAGTGTTCTGCCGGCGCCTGCCAAACCGGAATACTCAGAGTTCATCGACGCCAAGCATGTGGAGAAAATCCTGAATCTGTTAATTGGCAGTTATCACTATATCATCATTGATGCAGCCGCATCCTTTAACGAAACCGTTCTAACGGCGCTGGATATGTCTGAAAGGATTCTGTGCGTCTCCACGCTGGATCTTCCTACTATTAAAAATATGAAGGTAGGCCTGGATCTGATGGATTCGCTGAAATATCCGCACGAAAAAATTCATATTGTCCTGAACAAGGCTTCCGAACAGTTTGGAGTGAAATACAAGGAATTCGAGCAGACCATCGGGCATCCGGTATGGGCTTATATCCCCGAAGACAGCCAGACGGTCATCACTTCAGCCAACAAAGGACTTCCCTTTGTGATGACCCGCAGCGAAACGAAGGTTGCCAGAGCGATTTACAGCATTTCCGAAGCGCTGTGTGAAAGGAAAACCGAGCAACAGAAGGAGAAAGAGAAGCCAAAGCGCAAATGGATTTAATGGTTGTTACAGTGAGTGGGCAGAGGAGATGATTGCATCCGTGCTCATGCGTCAAAGCTTTTTTAGCCTGTCAGGTCGTTAGGAACAGAAAATTCTTGGGTGCATTTGAACTGGGGGAGAAATTCTATGGGGCTTTTGGAAAGATTGCAGCAGGAAAAGGAAGAGGAAGTTAAAAAGGGAAAGGCGCCGGGTTCTCCGCAAAAAAAAGAGGAACACAAGGCCGACCCGAATCAGGACTTGAAAAAGAAAATATTCGCAAGGGTTGTCGAGGAAATCCACCTGGATCTGAAGGAGAGCCATGAGGATGAAAGCGCCGGCACCGAAGAGGAGATCAAGACCATCGCACAGGATGTTATCGAACAGCAGGCAGCCCACCTGACCCGAAATGAGAAGAACCAGATCATCAAGGAAGTTATCCATGAAACCCTTGGCTTCGGGCCTATCACACCCTTTTTACACAATCCGGATATCTCCGAAATCATGGTCAATGGGTATGATTCGGTCTATGTAGAAAAAAGAGGGATCCTGGAGTTGTCGGACGTGAAGTTTACCGACAACAGCCATGTAATGCATATCATTGAACGAATAGTCGCTCCGCTGGGAAGACGGATCGATGAAAGCTCGCCGATGGTGGATGCCAGGCTTCCCAACGGTTCCCGCGTGAACATCATCATCCCGCCGCTGGCATTGAATGGGCCTGTAATCACCATCCGGAAGTTCTCGGAAAAACCTTTCACTGTCAACGACCTGATCCGCTTCGGTACGATGTCGGCGGAGGTGGCTCAATTCATTAAGGCCTGCGTTGAAGCAAGGCTGAACATCGTGGTTTCCGGAGGTACCGGCAGCGGTAAAACCACAACGCTGAACGTCATTTCTTCGTTCATCCCGGAAGATGAGCGTATTGTTACGATAGAAGATGCCGCTGAGCTGCAGCTTCACCAGAACCACATCGTGCGTCTGGAAACAAGGCCTGCCAACGTTGAGGGGAAAGGCGCCGTGACAATCCGTGACCTGGTGAGGAACTCGTTGCGTATGCGCCCGGACAGAATTGTTGTCGGCGAAGTAAGAGGCGGGGAGGCCCTGGACATGCTGCAGGCCATGAATACAGGTCATGACGGTTCGCTGACGACCGGTCACGCCAACACCCCAAGGGATATGCTTTCCCGTTTGGAAACGATGGTTTTGATGGCCGGTATGGATTTGCCCGTCCGGGCAATCCGGGAGCAAATCTCCTCCGCTATCGACCTGATCGTGCAGCAGGCCAGGCTGAAGGACGGTTCCAGAAGAATCACCCATATCACCGAGGTCGTCGGCATGGAAGGCGAAATCATCACGATGCAGGATATCTTTACGTTCAAACAGGAAGGTAAGGACAACAGGGGCCGGATTATCGGTAAAATCGTTCCTACGGGAATCAAACCGAAGTTTATCGAGAAGATTTCCAAGACAGGCATTGTCCTGCCATCGGACATTTTCACCGAGAGATAAGGGAGGCGGATTTTATGGGATTGGCATTGATGTTTCCGCCCATTGCGGTATTCGTTTTTATTTTTACGGTGTTATCGGGCTTAATGGGCAGGTCTGCCGATATCGACAGGCTGAAGAAGTACACCGACAGAAATGAGATAGCCAGAGAAGAAGCGACCAAAAAGAAGGATTCCTACAAATCCGGCCTGGGGTTTCTGGCGCGGAGCATTGAAAAGCTGGGGCTGTTCTACCGTTACAAGGAAAATATCCGGAAGATGCTCGTGAAGGCGAATCTCCTTTTAAAGCCTGAAGAGATGGTATCGATCGGCGTGGTGTCGTTCCTTGCTGGAGGAGTGCTGGGATATCTGCTGGCACAGAGCCTTCTGTTCGCTGTGATGTTTGCCTTTGTCGGTATGAATGTACCCGGATTTATTCTGAAAAGAAGAATTAAAAAAAGGATTAAAACAATCAACGGTCAAC
>JAEZBW010000455.1 GCA_023426765.1 Bacillota bacterium | reverse complement strand
GCGCATGATCGTGCGCGCCGTGCATATCATGTTCCTTCATTTCAAACCTCCAGATCGTGAACCTCTTTTTTGGGGTTGGTTTATTTGGTTTTGAAGGAATGGGGTGCATCGTACTCCATTCCTTCAAAACCAAATAAACCAACCACCCGTAGATACACTGTTTATATCTGGATGGCGGATGCGCGTCATGAGACGACAGTCTCATTATTTATTTGTTTTGTCGCGCAAATTTGCGCGAAACCTGGGGCTAGTGTCCCATGCCCGCCTGGCGCGCCAGCACGATGGCCTGCGCCCGGTTCTTCACCATCAGCTTGTCGAAGATGTGGGAGATGTGGTTTCGGACAGTCTTCTGGCTGACCACCAGCCGCGCGGCAATTTCCGCGTTATCCAGCCCCTGGGCGATCAGGTCCAGCACGTCGTGCTCCCGCTGGGTCAATTCGGGGAAGACCTCCGAAACGGGCTCCGGCGATTCCGGCGCGTCGGTTCCCACACCAAGAAAAGCGCGGACTTCCGCGATGAAGCGATCCCAGGCTGGTTCTTGCTCGAGCAAGATGTGGTTGCGGCTCTCCAGTGGCACAAAGCGGGCATCGGGCAGCAAGGCGGCCAGCAGGCGGCTCTCTTCCATCGGGATGCTTGCGTCCTGGCGGGGATGCAGCACGAGCGCCGGAGCCTGGACCAACGGGGCCAGGTGCTGCACATCGATCTGGTAAAAAGCCCGCTCCATTTTCGAAGCGTTCTCCGGTGTGGCGGAGATGCGCACCAGCTCATTGAGCGAGCTCGATTGCTCGGGGGTGGCATCTGGCATCAGCATGGTGCTGAACAACTGGCGGAATGCCGGGTTCTCCTGCCCCCAGCCGATGCGGATGAGATGGATCAGCGCTTCGGCCTCCTGCATGCCCTGCTCGCTCAGATTGCGATGAAAGCGACCGCGCGCATACCCGCCGTACAGCACCAGGTGCGACACGCGCTCCGGATGCCGCACCGCGTAGGCAACACACACCGAAGCGCCCTGCGAAATCCCCAGCAGCGCAAAACACTCCAGGTTCAGTGCGTCCACCACCGCTTCCAGATCGCGCACCCAGCTGTCCATGTCGAACGTGGGTACATTCCAATCGGAAAGACCCGAGCCGCGCGCATCATAACGGATGAGCTGGTGCGTTTCTGATAAGCCCCGCCACCAGTGCTGCCAGACCGGGCTGTGCCAATCGTGCTCCAGATGGGTCAGGTAATTGGCTGCTTTCACCAGGGGCGGGCCGCTGCCCGTCACTGCATAGGCGATCCGTACGCCATCAGAAGCCGTGCAAATGCGAATCTGTTGTTTCATGTACAACTGCGCTTTACCAAACAGTACCTTGTTCCCTGCACATTCAAAATTATACAGTTATCACAGTGTTTTTGCGCTGCTCATATCCGGCGCTGACGGAAAACACATCATCGGGCAGGCTTCCTGATATACTCTTTAAACCGCATTCGCACCAGATGATGAGGGTGAGGGATTTTATGAACGACGCGCAAAGCCAGGATAACCAGTCCCAACCAGAAGATACTTACCCCGAGCCAGGCTATTGGATCTACCGGAACCCCACATTATTCAGCGCCGAACAAGACAGTACACCAGTTGATCTTGCGCGAATTATCTTCCGGCCGCAGCTCGATTCCGTCGAGGGGCACGATTGCCCGGTTGCCGCGGTCGCATTCTTGCCGAATGGGGATCAGGCGGTTTCGCTCGATATCAATAAAGGGCTGATCATATGGGATGCGAAACAGGGCGTTCCCATCCAGCGCTATCAACTGGATGAGCATTTGGGCAGCATAACCTCGGTTCAAGTCAGTCCTGATGGCCGGCTGCTCATAGTGGATATTTACAGCAGTTCAAATAATATTAAATGCGCTGCTTGGGACTTGCAAAGCCAGACAATGCGCTACACCATCCCAGGGAATGGGGGCTTCGGCGCGAGCGGTATAATCGCACCCGGCCCGCAGCCAGCGCTTCTGTACCCGGAAGGCAGCGTCCTCAACGTTTGGGATCTGGAAAGTGGGAACCTGCGCCACACACTCCAGGGCCACACGCGCTCCATCGGCGCGGTCACCCCCGTCCCAAACAGTCCGCTGGTGCTCATCGCTTCTGGTGACTCCACGATAAAGCTGTGGGATATTTCAACCGGGCAGGAACGCGCCTCGTATCATCATCATACCAGCCCGGTTTCAGACGTGGTTATCAGCGCCTATGGTCGTCTGGCCGCGTCTCGCTCGTCGGATAGAAAACTTATACTATGGGATATCGGAACCGGCCAGACGGTTCACGTTTTTGAAAATATTTATGACTACTCTCTGTGCATGCAAACGCAGGGAAACATGCTGATCTCCTGCAATGAAGATCGTTTTACCGTTTGGGATCTGGCCCGTAAAGCCCGGTGCATGACTGTTGAAGTTTTTTCTGAGGATATTTTGGGCCAGGTGGAAATCCTTCCCGATAGCCACCTGGCATTCTTCATTATGGATGATTGG
>JAEZBW010000335.1 GCA_023426765.1 Bacillota bacterium | reverse complement strand
CCGTCAAGCTTAACCGTGCCTCTTCCGCCAATATTGATGATTCCCATTTCACGCCGGGCTAAAAAGAATTCCGCTCCGATTTCCTTGCCTGCTTCCAGGGTCAGCGGCTTTTGAACCGGACAGGCCCCTCCTGCGATCATTCTGTCCACATGGCTGTAAACCAGTTTGATTTCTCCGGGAATGAATACCCGGGGGATTAAATATTCCTCCCTCAGCCTTTCGGTTGTATAATGTTTTGCATCCTGAGGATGTGTGCTGTTGCGGATTTCCATATAAATTACCTCCATCTGTATTTATTGAATTCGGCTATTGTAAACAATAACCGTTACGATTTCTATGGAACGTCTGGCTTTTGGTATACCCGCCAGGATTGTGGAAATTATGTTGACTCACGGGTGAACAGTTCGTGTTTAACAATAGTTTTAATGCTTCCCAAATCTTCGGTAATTAAAAGCAAAAGGTGGTCAACCGCCATCAGGCCTATTTTCCGGAAAGGGGTGCGAACCGTGGTCAGGGAAGGCTTAAAGTATTGAGCGATATCCAGATCATCCATGCCTACCACCGCAATGTCCTCCGGCACCTTCAAGCCACTCCGGTTTGCAAAATTGATAAACTGCATTGCATGGGAATCACAAATCCCGAAAAACGCATCCGGCAAATGATCCGATCCCAGGATGGCCTGAATTGCATCCTCTGTGGTTTCTCCGTCTTTCAGCAAATGAATAAACTGTTTATCCATTTTCAGGCCATATTTATTGAAGGCATCATAACAGCCATTCAGTTTATCCCTGTCTATGCGGCGAAGGTCGGGATAGCCAAGAGTGGCTATTTTTCGGTATCCCTTGTCCAACAAATAACACACCAGTTCACAGGCAGCTTTTCGAACATCCACTGCGATGTAGCTTTCATCGGGCTCTTCCATGACCCTGTTGATGAACAGATGCGGAATCTTTTTCTGACGCAGCAGAGCCCCTTCCTTCACTTCATCGTCAATGTCCTTGCCTATAATCAGAATACCCTTTGTACTGCCGTTTTCATTCCATTTTTCATAATCTCTTGTGATTTGATCCCCTGAACGAATGACCAACTGAACCTTTACATTTCTTTCTTCGGCACGCTCCGTGATACCCTGTATCACTTCGGTGAAACCTTTGAATCGCTCAAATTCCTTTGAAACACTGATCTCCAGCACGATGTCCTTCATGACAAGACTGCCGGTTTCACACCCGAGTTCATGCATGGCGCTTAAAATGGCCTTCTTCGCTTCAGGTCTGACATTGTCCCCTCTGAGGAAACGGAATAATGTACTGCGTGAAACCCCGGACTTCCGGATGATGTCTTCTGTCTTTGGCATGAACCGTCCTCCTGATAAATCAGTTTAGTGATACTTTTGTCTCACTTTTATGATACCATTAATATCAAACAATTGCAATGCCAAATGAAAAAAGGTGGCCGGGTTTTTATCCTGCCACCTTTGGGTGTTTATTTTATTCTGTTTTTCTATACGCCTGAAGCCCTTAACAATGGGATTGCCGTCAATGCTGACGGACATCGAACGGGGGATGGTTGCGTATTCTCTTTGTCGTTTGTATCCCCTGATATTATTCATACAGGTTAGAAGATAATGCCTCCCCTACCTGGTCATACCTCCCTGTGGTTGGCTGCTTCATTAAAGATGATGTTTACAGCTTTCATGGGTGACACTGTGGATATGGCATGTTTGTAAACCAGCTGCTGCTTGCCTTCGCTGTCGAGAACGACAGTAAAGTTGTCAAAGCCCTTGACCATGCCCCGAAGCTGAAACCCATTCGTCAGGTAAACGGTAACGGGAACATGCTCTTTCCTGACCTGGTTCAGGAAAACGTCCTGCAAATTAATATTTTTGTTCATAACAGAGCCTCCTCGCCAAAATAAAATCATAAAAGAAAAGATTAGAAAAATTTGTATCACATTTATTGTATATAATCTATTGGCAGGTTTCAAGGTATTCCTGAATTTTTTTAGTATTATTTTCTATATTTCCAGCTCCGCCCTCAAGCCGTATCAGCCCTTTTACAGCTTTGAACCAGGTAATCTGACGCTTGGCATAATGCCTTGTATCGCGTTTCAGGATATAAACGGCCTCATCCAGGGAGATCTCCCCTTCAAGATACCGGATCATTTCCTTATATCCCAGGCCCTGCATAGCCGTAGAACCGGGTTTGTACCCCATTTTCAGCAGAGATTTTACTTCATTAGCAAGACCGTCCTGAAGCATCCTGTCCACCCTTTTATCAATGCGGGCATACAACTCTTCCCGATCCATGTCCAGGAAAAAGACCAGATATCTGTATGGTGCAGGCTCCAATCTTGATTCATTCTGGTGCTGGGTGATGGTCTTTCCGGTAAAATGAAAAACCTCCAGTGCGCGAATCACTCTTTTTACATTGTTGAAATGAATCCGCTCAGCGCTTTCGGGGTCCACCTCTCTCAGCCTGTCATGCAGAACTTCCGGGCCTTCCGCAGCGGCCAGCGCATTCATTTCCTCCCGAAACGCCTCATCGCAAACCGTTTCACTGAAACGAATATTGTAAATCAGGCTGTTGATGTATAAACCGGTTCCTCCGGCGATGATGGGCAGTTTGTTTCTGGAAAAGATATCGCGTATCCGTTCTTCGGCCTTATCCTTGTACAGGGCTACGCTGAAGGGTTCGTCCGGTCTGACGATATCCAGCATATGATGCGGGACGCCCTGCATTTCTTCCCGGGTGAGTTTTGCCGTGCCAATATTCATGTATTGATAAATCTGCATGGAGTCTGCAGAAATGATTTCTCCGTCCGTCTTTTGGGCCACACGGATGGCCAGGTCGGTTTTCCCGGAGGCTGTCGGCCCGCAAATAACAACAACTTTTTCCATGAAATGTTTTGCCCTCCCCTATGCATTTTTTGACCAACCGAAACCTCCGCGGTCATCTGTTTTTCTATACAGACCATCATCATAAACTCGGCTGGCCTTTAAAAGTATTGCCAACTTAGTGAAAGGTAATCTTACCTCTCACACGGCAATTTCATAAATCAAATGTATAATCATATATCGTAATCTTATGATAATCATTTGAATCAAGCCTGTCTACATCAACTCCACGTATATTTTCAGGATTGCCATCAAAAAAATGCTAATTTTCTTCATTTTTGATTCCGGTCAAATTATTTTCTTTTGAAACATAGTACAATAAGCTCAGAAAACAAAATGATCAAGAGAGGGCGGGAGAGGAAATGGCAAACAAAAGTTTATTTAAAGAGGTAAAGGTTAAGTATCTTAAGACCCTGGGGCAGTATGTGCCAATTGTGGCAAGGGTTCACGGGAATAACCATCCCGAGTTCCATGATGTCCATGCTCTGTTTGATGCCATGATCAAGAAAATAAAGGCAGCAGGTTCGAGAATGCCTGATTTAGACGAGGAATTTACCAGACTGCGTGAAGTAACAGACAATTATACTGTTCCGGCTGATGTATGCGAAAGCTATGAAGCGGTTTATAACATGCTGTCGGAGCTGGATAAGGCATATCAGTCCTGAGCAAAAATAAATAGGAAAGCAGGGAGGTGATGGAATGCAGAGGTTTATACTGAGCAAGAAAAACCAAATAACATTAGCGAGTGCCATACTAATTGTCATTGGCTTAACCAGTAAGCTGGTCTTTAAAAATGAAACTGTGGCTGTTTGGGCCCTGGCTATCGCTTCGGTATCAGGAGTTGCACCCATTGCAATACAGGCGTATCAGGCGTTAAAGGTCAAGGTCGTCAGTATTGATGTATTAGTCACTCTGGCAGTACTTGGTGCGTTTTTCATCAGGGACTTTGAAGAATCCGCCATTGTCACATTTCTTTTCCTGTTTGGTGCTTTTTTAGAACAGCGCACATTGAACAAAACTCGCTCGGCCATTAAAGAGCTGACAGAAATGGCACCGGAAAGCGCCCTGAAGCAAATGGAAAATGGCGAGTTTATTGAAGTTGATGTGGATGAAGTGGATGTGGGCGATATTTTGCTGGTGAAGACCGGTGCGAAAATACCGGTAGACGGTACAGTCTTGTCCGGTGAGGGCAATATCAACGAAGCCGGCATCACAGGCGAATCCCTCCCTGTATCAAAAGAAAAGGGCTCGACTGTATTTGCAGGCACCATCCTGGACAATGGAACCCTTCAAATAGTTGCCGACCGTGTAGGGGAAGACACTACCTTCGGTAAAATTATAGAGCTGGTTGAAGAAGCCCAGGACTCCAAATCAGAGGCAGAGCGCTTTATAGACCGTTTTTCTAAATACTACACCCCGGCCGTTCTTGTACTGGGCATACTCGTTTGGGTTTTTTCAAAGAATCTTGAGCTGGCCATCACCATTCTTGTTCTCGGTTGCCCCGGTGCTTTAGTGATCGGCGTCCCCGTATCCAACGTGGCGGGAATCGGAAATGGTGCGCGCCATGGCATCCTGCTAAAAGGCAGTGAAGTTATCAGGGACTTTAGCCGGCTGGATACCATGATGTTTGATAAAACAGGCACCCTGACTGCAGGAAAACCATCGGTCGCGGAAAAAGAGTATTTTGGAGATAATATGGATGAAGCCCTGGGATATCTTGCGAGTATCGAGCGCGAATCCGACCACCCTCTGGCAAAAGCGGTGTTGGAGGAAATCGGTGAAACCGCATTCTTCCCGGTGGAAAAAACAGAGGTTATTAAGGGCGGAGGGATTACTGCTACAGTCAATGGACACAGAGTAGCGGTTGGCAATATTGCTCTGATGAAAAGAGAAGGCGTGAACCTTAGTGATAGAGCACAAACCGACATTGTTCATTTTGAAAAAAATGGCGACTCACTCGTGCTGACCTCTGTGGATGGTGAACTGAAGATTATTATGGGGGTTCGCGATCAGATCCGCTCCGGCGTGAAGGAGGATCTGCGCAGGCTGAAGAAATTGGGTGTCAGAAATCTTGTCATGCTGTCAGGTGACAATCAGGGAACGGTTGACGCAGTAAGCCGGGAGCTTGGCTTAACCGAAGCCCATGGAAACATGCTGCCGGAAGATAAGTCAGCTTACATAAGGAAGCTGATTGAGGAAGAGGGCCAAATCGTCGCCTTTGTTGGCGATGGGGTGAATGACAGCCCCTCTCTGGCCCTGGCGCATATCGGTATTGCCATGGGAAACGGCACTGATGTAGCCATAGAGACATCCGATGTGATTTTAATGAATTCCAACTTTGGTCGTTTGCCCCATGCTCTTGGGCTGGCGAAAGCAACGGCTGGAAATATGAAACAAAACATTGTTATTGCAGTGGGTGTGGTACTGTTTTTACTCGCAAGCGTTTTCCTCAGCGAGTGGATGAACATGTCGATCGGCATGCTGGTACACGAAGCCAGTATCCTGGTGGTCATTCTAAACGGAATGAGACTGCTGCGATACAAATTGCAATAAAAGATCAAGAATCCGATGAGTCGAAATTTGAAAGGAAGTGTAGAAATGCAAAATGCAACGATTCAACTGGAGACATTAACCTGTCCATCCTGTGCACAAAAGATTGAAAACGCTACAAAATCCATGAAAGGTGTGGACAAGGAAAGCGTGAAGGTACTGTTTAATTCAAGCAAAGTAAAATTTGACTTTGATGATGAGGCGTTATCGGTGGAAGACGTGGAAAAGGCTATCACAGCCCTTGGATACGAAGTGAAAAAAACTCAGGTTAAAACGAAATAAAAGCATACAAATCATTACCGGCATTGCTATAAACATCTGTTGGACAGCTATTAGCAATAACTTTTTTCAAGGAACGTTTCAGCGAGCGCTTCCCCCACCCGGATATGCTGTCATTTATTCAAAAACCTAAAGGCTCCCTGCTGCCGACGTATCTATCGGCAACAGGGAGCCTTAAGCTGTTTTATCATTTTCAGATAATTATCAAACCAGTTCCTGGTATTTGTATTTCCTGAGGATTCTCCCGAAAACCAGGCATATCGCCATCCCCAGTAATCCAAGGATGAATATCATCATACCTGCCCCGGAGCCCTTTCCCAAGCCAAACATGGCAGCCAATATGCTTTCTGCAGAAACACGTTCCATCAGTGGTTCACAAATGACATCGACCATCCAGCCACCAAAGAAGAATCCTACCGGTATCGTGAAAAACTGCAGCGTGTTTCGGCAGGAATAAACTCTGCCCTGCATCTCTGTGGGTATCGTTGATCTCACGATAACATCCAGGCTGGTACTCATCAATGTGACAGGCAAGTAACCAAGTATCTGTGCAATACACCATGTGACAGGTGTTCTTGTTAAAGACATCAGAAAGTTATCTGTCGTCAGAGAAAATAGCATTGTGATTACGATGAGACGTACCCGGTCTTTAGGAGCCGGTAAGGCAGACGCTATCAAACTGCCGACCAGCATGGCAATTCCGGCAAAGGAAGAGACAAGCCCCAGGACCGACTCTCCACCATTCTCTCTTGGCAGGATAAATGCTGGAAGCGCTGCATCAAAAGCAGAAGCAACCAGATTAACTCCGGCCAGAAACAAGATCAGCATCAGCACCATTCTGTTTTGGTTCAGGCATTTTAGACCCGCCTTAGCAGACGCAAACAGTGTTTCTTTTTTGCCTTCACCAGATGCCTGTATCGGCGGAATCTTCACAAACATCAGTAAAGATGAGAAAGCAACAAAAAAAGTACCTAGATCCACCGCTATAACGGCATTCATGCCGCCCATCGCATAAAGAGACGTAGCGATTACCGGATGCAAAATGGTAACCAGTGACCTGGAAAATGATCGCAGTCCACTCGTCTTTTGAAAATACTTTTTAGGTGTAACCAGTGTAGTAGCCACATCACTTGCCGGGCTCTGCACCGTGTTCATCAAACCGTTTACCGCATTCAGCAGGTACAAATGCCATGCGCAGAGCAACCCTGTTTTCAGAAGGACAAACACCAAAACCGTACAGCAAGCTGCAAGTGTATCACAGACCAGTATGGTCTTTTTCTTATCCCATTTATCGGATAGCGCTCCGGCAAAAATGCTCATCAGGACATATGGTGCGTAAGAACAAATGGACAATAGTGCTGTTTGTAGTGCTGACCCGGTTGTCTGATACAACCAAAGCGTCAACGCGAAGTTCGTCATTGAGCTGCCAAGCTGTGATAACCCTTGTGTACTCCACAATATGTAGAAATCTTTTAATTCATGTATTCTGTTTTTCATTGACTTTGCTCCTTTAAGTTTGATTATTCCGGTATCAAATTAGCAAAGTCTGAGGATGACAGCCTATGAACGGCTCATCGCTCCATGCAGTATCCTCAAACCCTGCATGAAGCTTCTACACTCATCAGAATCATATAGTTCTCCTTTGAATATTTATCAGTGTCTTTTTTTCATTACAACTATCTATACCAATGTTGAACTTTATAGCTTCGTATCGAAACCGCTGATTCCCATATATACATTTTTTTATTTTATCATATTGGGTTGATATTTCAATAATTTGCTTAAACCGTTTTGCCAGCTTTGTTCGCGTTTTTCGCCATACTGACAATAACCAGCCTTCCATGAATACAGGTATATGGGATAGGATGTGTTTTAGCAAAACTTATTGATTGTTTACTTTACTTTTTGCTTTCCGGAATCTCGCACAGGAAACCGGCATATGAAAATTTATAGAACATTACCGAAGAACCGAACATGTCGACCACCTTGCCTGCTGCTGTTCCATTGATAATCTGCTCTGCACCTTCAATAAGACTTGAAATTAGTTCCGGACAGACCGGAAACGAACCATGTGACGGATATATTGTGTCAAACTCATCGGTATACAGGGACATCTTCCTCATGCTCTCAATATAAAGAGATATATTTCTGTGTTCCTTAAACATAAAAATGTTTCCATCCTGAATAGAATCTCCTGAAATAAGCACCCGGTTGTTTATATCCAGTATTGCTATGCTTCCGGGTGTATGCCCAGGTATGAAAATGATTCTCAGTGGTCGGTTTCCAAGATCGATGATGTCATTATCCTTTACAGGCAGAATTGTTCCCACGCCTCCGCGTGCCCGATAATGATTTTCTTCGTCAGGATGTAAATAAAAAGAATCAAAACTGTTGTTTCCCGAAATATGATCGGGATCAGCATGTGTATTTAGAAGCATTATTGGTAGTTTTGTGATACTTTCTGCAATTTGCTTGGCATTCGGTGTGTTCATACCACTGTCAATAAGCAGTGCCTTTTCTGTTCCGGTCAGTAAGAAAAATCGAACTCCATTGTCTTCGATCCGCCAGGCAGTATCGTTGATTTGAATAATTTCAGCCATGAATAATCCTCCAAACGATTAAGTCAGTTTTAAGCCCGCAACAGCAAAATACATCTGCCTCTCGGGCTACTTCGTCACAAAAATCGCCAGCATGAGGGCAATGCTGAAATGTCCCATATCATGCTGCGTGCCCTTGTTATTCATACTGGTATGGCACATAAGGCAGAATTGCCCACGTTACATCATCAGCAAGAATGCTTTTTGCTCCTAATTCAGTGTACCCAGCCGTGGCATCTGAACACGGGTATTGCTTACAGGATGTGCAAACAGCACATCCTTTTTCGAATGCACAGGAAATCTTTTCACATGTATTAGTATGACATCCTGGTGTACTGCATCCTGAACATCTCATTGACCAGTCAGTAATATCATACACCCGGGTTAATCGTTCTTCTAACTCTTTCCTGAACTCTTCACTGATTGTACCACCCGTAAAGTGAATACATAAGTCGCATCTATGACCGCAGCTGCCTTGAACCATGTTTTCTTTCTGAAATGGCTTTCGGTTCGGTTTTTTCTTGATAAGAATCATTTTTTTAACAGCTTCCAAAGTCTCTAAAGTATCTACCCGTATAAGCATCCATTTGCCATCATGATAAGTGTGCGCTTTATCGTATAAACTAACGATGAACGGGGGAAACTCACTTCTCACCGCTTCAAACTTTTCTCGTTCTGCTTTGCCAAAGATAATTTGAAAATCATAACAATCCTTATGTAAGATGATAGACAAAATCGTTCTCTTTCCCTGACGGAATCTCAGGCAATCATCTTCGTAGTACTTGCCCAGCACCTCATCAAGAACATACTTCCCTCGCATGAAGCGCACTATCTCTTCTTTGACCTTTTGCATTTCGGTTTTTTCATTCATTTATTTCATCCCCCTGTTTACGATTAAAGAATAGCCTTAATACTTGTTATTACGCCTTCTCCCATTTTCTTTTATCTTACTGTATGAACGCCGACAACTATATGTCATATTTAATCAGAAAATCAGCAGTTCTCCTGGCTTTCTTTCTGAATAATCGTTATTCTCCTTTTTTCGTAATATTTGGCTCAGTTTAACAGCCAGCAAGGGGATGGTTCTATCGCTATACGCTGTGTATTCATATTAACAGCAGAACCGTCCCTTGTTATATAACCTTAACGCAGTTTCTTCCGCTTGATTTTGCTGAATACATAGCTTTATCAACACGATCGAATGCGTCTTGAAACTTGTCATTTTTATTTATCTCCGTTATACCTATACTGCAAGTGATTTTACCAGCAGTATCAAAATGGGCTTCGGAAACTTTTATTCTCATACTTTCAGCGATGGTCATAAGCTCGGCAGCATTCATATCATAACACACGGCAACAAACTCATCGCCACCCCAACGTCCGATTTTGATGTTATAGGTTTTCAGGAAGTCACAGGTAATAGCAACGAAATTCTTTAACGTAATATCCCCTATGGAATGACCAAATATATCATTGATCGTTTTATAATAATCAATATCAATCATCATAATAGAAAGAGACCGTTCGGTTTTTTTGATATCTTCGATAGCATTATAAAGCTCGGTTTCAATTCTGAGACGGTTATATACACCTGTCAAAGAGTCTTTTGAAGCAAGCTCTTCATATTTTTTCAGCGTAGACAGTAATTCAAGAGAATCTTCGTTGATATCCTGAACCATAAATACAAATCTGAAATCATCATGATTGTTTGTTTCGGAGCGGCTGAAAATCAGCTTTACCCAGATATATTTTCCTTCGAGATTTTGCATCTGACAGTCAAACGACGTAGTTCTTCCCGGTGCAAGGTTCTTTCTCAGATAATCAGGATCTGTGCGTTCAAGAAAGAGGGACCGGTCCTCAAACCAAATCATATTGACGATCATCATACGCCAGTCGGTGTATTTTAATGCAGCTGTATTCATGGGCTCATCTGAAATTTCCGTAACGCTGATGCTGCTTGTTGTGTCCTTGATAAGGTCAACATACATGGAGAAGAGGTATGTATTCTGAATATTATTCACTTTTTCATTGGTCAGGAATTCCTGTACATATTCGCTGTTGTCAAGTTCGTCCAAAAAGAGCATATAAATTTTATCATTTAAAGGATATACCGTCATCTGAATGATATGTGGAGTGTCCTCATAGATGAGCTTTAATCTCTTACTATATTTGCCACTGAATTTTCCATATATAGGTATAAAGACATGATAATCTTTTGAAATCTTTTTTGAACTGCTGCTAAGGTTAACCCATAGCTTTTGAATGAGTTCGTCATAATTTCCGCTTTCATCGATGATATCTGAAAATATTCCCTTTCTAGAAATAGACTTATAGCTGTCAAGTTCAGCATTAATGATTAAGATAGCGTCTACTTTTTCTTTGAAGATTTCGCAAACACTATCCAACGTATAGTTTTCTATTTCTGTTAAATCCATTCTCAATTCCTCGCTTTCGGTTGGGCGATTCACTTAATACCAATTTACCCACCATTTATTATTTTGAAACTATTCATATAATTTCTAGAATGTGCCATCCTTATTTTATCTTCACCTCAGTTTTTAATCACATGAAAAAAGCCAATACATTGCCTGTGGCAAAATACTGACTTTTTAAGATATTAATGTAGTATCTTAAGGCTATGCACCCGATTTTAACCGGGTTTATCCATAGCTTTATAGATTCGTTGTTTCTGTTTTCTTCTCTGGCACCCGGAGTACGCTGCCGGGGTAAATGATAGAGAATCGGCTTTGATTATTCAACCGTTCCGAAGGTAACGCTGCCATTGTTCGTTTCGGGGTGTAGGCGGGCAACTGGTCAAGCTATGTCGATGGCCAAGCAGAAGTTTGTTTTTCTATATAAGCTTCTATTCCTTGTGAAATCTTTATCAGTATGATATTTTCTTCTGTATAAATGTGCCTTTTTTCAAATCATCAAATGCTTTATTCAATTCTTCCTTCGTGTTCATGACAATAGGACCGCCCCAAGCCACCGGTTCATCCAACCGTTTTGAACTTACGAATAAAACCTGGGCTTTTTTATCTGTGGCTTTTATTTCTGCCTGATCACCAGTGGTAAGCTTTATCGCTGTCTTTTCCTTTACCAGTTCCCCACCGATATAAGCGTCGCCTGAAAGTGTAAACATCATTACTGAACGCTCATTATCAGTACTCAAGATAACGGAAGCATTCGGATCAAGGTGGATATCATAGTAGTCCAGGGGTAAATATTTGCTCATATATCCTTTTTTCTCTTTAAACTGCCCTGCTAATAATCTTAATTTACCACAATCAATATCAATTTCCTCAATTTCTGAGTTTTTAATGCTGTGATAAGCCGGCGGAGCCATTTTGTCCTTTGCGGGAAGGTTAAGCCAGAGCTGCACGCCTAATAGTCTTTCAGACGCCGGAAGTCTTTCTTCATGCATAATACCGGAACCCGCGGTCATCCATTGAACCTCTCCATCACCAATTGTGTCCTCATTCCCTAAGCTGTCCCTATGGGTCATGGATCCGCGATACACATAACTGATTGTCTCGATTCCTCTGTGAGGATGCATTGGAAACCCCGCCGTGTAATCCTCCGGATTCGTGCTGTCAAAGGAATCCAGCATTAAAATGGGATCATAATCCTGAACAGTTTGGCCTCCCAATACTCTGACCAAGCTTACTCCGGCTCCGTCCTCAGTTCTATAGCCTCTAACCTGCTGACTGATTTTTCGTTCCACATAACCACCCTCCTTCTATTCATTTACGGCACATATGTTCCTCTGTTTTGATGCGAAATACAGTTTTAACATCTGGAGAATCTAACCTGAACATGTAAATCCGAGAAAACATCAATATTGTCCGCTCGTTGAACACTGACCTTTCAATCGTTCTTTCACAGGGAAAATTGCTTGGTTTCGGCCTGTTTCTCCCGAATTAAACAATTCGTTTAAACCGCTTTTCCAGCTCTTTTTTCGACATACTGATAATCACCGGCCTTCCATGAACGCAGGTATATGGATTTTCTGCTTCGGCCAACTGCTCCACAAGCCCCCTGATTTCCATGACGCTCATGTTTCGGTTTGCTTTGATCGCACTTTTGCAGGCCATCATGTAAAGCGTTTCCTCGGGGATTACTTCCGACGTCACAGGTGCTTCCACCGACAGTTTTTCCAGGATCTCCAGAAAATCCTGCCCTGAAAAACTGCTGTCCATGACGTAGGGAATCGCCCGAATCAGGATAGACCGTGTTCCGAACACCTCCGCCTCGAAACCCAGCTTGTTCAGGTATTCAGACAATTCATGAAACCTTTCCATTTCCAGTTCGGAAAGGTTAACCGCCAGTGGGCTTAACAGACCCTGGCCAAAAGCTTCCTGAAGGATAAACTGCTGTTTCAGCTTCTCGTAACGAATCCGTTCATGGGCGGCATGCTGATCGACCAGCAGCATCTCCTCTCCCTCCTCCAGCAAAATATATGATTCAAAAGCCTGACCGATGATGCGTGCCCGAAGAAGCCTGTCGCTGTCTTTCACAGGCATGGGGGTTTCCCGATTTTCTTCAATTGATTGAATGCTTTTCGGCTCAGTGGTTTGACTTGTATGGTCTGAGGCCGCTTGTGTTTTCATATCCCGGTCAATGTCGGTTTGGAAAACCTGAGTTTGCTGCCCGGTAATAACCGGATGATACAATTGAATTTGAGGATTTAAACCCTGGTTTGACGGTTTCTGAGATTCCTGTTTTGAAGCAGTCGGCATCAGGGATTCCTGAAGAACCTTAGCATTTGTTTGTTCGCTGGCTGCAGTGGTTCTTCCCGGATCTGAAAATGCTTGATCCGGTATTGTTCTCACAGGTATTTTTGAACTTTCAGGCACTTCAATGATTCGGCTGCCTGCTGTATTGTATGGCAAACCTGCCTGATGAGGGGCTTGAGGATTGGTTTGTTGAACAGACTGCCGGCTTATACTTGCATTTGATGAATACTTCATAGGATTGGTATCTTCCATAGCCCGGAAAGAAGCATTCCCGGTGAGCGCTTCCGAAACCGCATGATAAACCGCCCTGAAAACCTTCTGATCATCGCTGAAACGAACCTCCAGCTTCGACGGGTGGACATTTACATCCACAAACCAGGGGGAAAGACTTAGCTTCAATACAGCGAAAGGAAACCTTTTCTGCATCAGCCTTGTTTTATAAGCCTCTTCAAGTGCAGCAGTGATCACCCGGTTATAAACAAAGCGACCATTGATCAGAATGGACTGGAAGTTTCGGTTGCCTCTTGCAATCTCCGGCTTTCCGGCATAACCCGTAACCTCTACTCCTTCACCGGAAGCATTCACAGGTACAACCGCATGGGCAATTTCCTTGCCATAAATACTGTAAATTGTACTTAAAAGGTCGTGATTTCCGGGAGTGTGCATCAGGGGCCTGCCCTGGCTGAGCAGCCGGAAGGAAACATCTGGCCTTGCCAGTGCAATGCGCGTAAGAATGTCCTGAATATATCCTGCTTCGGTGGTATCTTTCTTCAGAAACTTGTACCGTGCAGGTGTATTGTAGAATAGTTCGCGGACGGTAAAGATGGTTCCCTTCGGAACACCGGCCGGTTCCACCGCAAGAACGTTTCCCGCCTCGATAATCACCTTCGTTCCGCTGGGTGCCGTCTCGGTTTTTGTAACAACCTCCACCTTCGCAACCGATGCGATACTCGCAAGGGCTTCGCCTCTGAAACCCATCGTCGAAAGCTGGTTCAGGTCTTCGATTTTTCTGATTTTACTGGTGGCATGCCGTTCGAAAGCCAGTTCTACATCATCGGCTTCCATACCGTCGCCATTGTCGGTGATACGGATGCTTTTAATGCCTCCGTTGACAATATCCACCGTGATGGCAGTAGCATTGGCATCCAGTGAGTTCTCCACCATTTCCTTGACAATGGATGCCGGGCGTTCTATCACTTCACCGGCTGCAATCTGATTGGCGGTGTTTTCATCGAGGATGACGATTTTTCCCATAGTTTTCCTTTATAGGTAGGGGGACACACCACTGCTTCGCGGGTCGGGATGTCTGCGGAATGTCCCCCATCTTTACTTCCACTTCATCGCTTCGGGCTTAGGTTTACTTTGTTTTAACATATCTCCGGGGACACACCCAGGCTGCATGGGCGAGCAGCAGGCTTTAGCCTGCGACCAGCCGCTGCTTCGCGGGATTTATTTAAGGGGACACACCGCTGCTACGCGGGTCAGGATGTCTGCGGAATGTCCCCTTTTGAATTTGCGGAATGTCCCCCATCTTTACTTCCACTTCATCGCTTCGGGTTTAGGTTAACTCTATTTTATCTTTTGCTGCATGGCAAACAATCTGTTCAGCGCATCCAGCGGGGTTAAGGCAGTAGCGTCAATGGAGCGCAGCTCGTCAATGACATCCCGCTCACTCTTTGACAGCGCTCCGGCAGACAGCAAATCCAATTGCCCGTCAAAGGGCTTGGTAAATTTCTTCCTGCCCCTGCCCGATTTGTTGATGTCTGCCGCATCCAGTTCTTCCAGAATGCCGCGGGCTTTATCAATTACAAGCTGTGGAACCCCGGCCAGCTTTGCCACCTCAATGCCATAACTGCGGTCTGCCCCGCCGGGCTTAATTTTTCTGAGGAAAATGATATCCTCACCCTTTTTCCTGACATCGATACAGCAATTTTTTATACCCCCCAGCTTATCCTCCAGTTCAGTCAGTTCATGATAATGGGTTGCGAAGAGGGTTCTGCAGCCAAGCCTTCCCTTGTCGTTGATAAATTCAATCACCGCCCAAGCGATGGACAAACCGTCATAAGTGCTTGTCCCGCGGCCGATTTCATCTAGAATCAGCAGGCTTCGCGGTGTGGCATTGTTCAGGATGTTCGCCACCTCGGTCATTTCTACCATGAACGTGCTTTGCCCTGTTGCCAGATCATCGGACGCACCTACCCGGGTGTAAATGCGATCGGCAACCCCGATGACGGCCTCGGTTGCAGGAACGAAGCTTCCGATTTGGGCCATCAGCGTGATCAATGCCACCTGGCGCAGGTATGTGGACTTTCCGGCCATGTTCGGACCGGTTAATATAATGATTCTGTCATCATGTTCATTCAGGAGCGTATCATTCGGCACAAATGGCGTTTTTCCCAGCATCTTTTCAACTACCGGATGCCGTCCTTCCGTAATTCTAATTTCGGTTCCATCGTGCACTGCGGGTTTTACATAGTTCTCCCGTTCAGCCGTTTCGGCCAGCGAGCACAAAACATCCAGAAGCGCCATGTTATCGGCGGTTTTTTGGATGCGGCCCACCTGTGCGGCAATTCTGTCACGAAGCTCGCAAAACAGTTCGTATTCAAGGTTCTTTACCTTTTCCTCTGCACCCAGGATGGTATCCTCCAGGTTTTTCAGCTCTTCGGTGATAAACCGTTCGCAATTCACAAGGGTCTGTTTCCGGATATACCGTTCAGGCGCTTGCTGCAGGTTTGAATTGGTAATCTCAATATAATAACCGAAAACCTTGTTGAATTTCACCTTCAGGTTTTTGATACCCGATGCTTCCCTTTCACGGCTTTCAAGGTCTGCAAGCCATTGATGGCCTTCGGTGAACGCTTTGCGGTAGTTGTCCACTTCGGGATGATAACCCGTTCGGATAATATTCCCTTCCTTGATTGTCAGAGGCGGTTCGTCGGCGATGGCGGCGTGGATACTTTCATATAAATCGCTCAGCAGATCTGTGGTTTGTTGTATTTCAACCCCGAAATCCGAACTCAGCTGAGAAACCATTTCCAAGATGGAAGGAAGCTGGCCCATGGATGCTTTCAGGGACAGTAAATCCCGCGCATTCACATTGCCAACCACAAGCTTCGTTGCCAGCCTTTCCATGTCATAAACCCGTTTCAGCATTTCCATCAGTTCATTGCGAACCATGAATTTTTCTTTCAGTTCTGATACCGCATCCAGGCGCCTGTTGATTTCATCCAGTTCCAGCAGGGGCTGTTCCAGCCATTTCCGCAGCTTTCTGCCCCCCATCGCCGTCATGGTTTTGTCGAGAACCCACAGAAGGGTTCCGCGCTTTTTCCGCTCCCGAAGGGTTTCGGTCAGTTCCAGGTTTCTGCGGCTTGAGCTGTCGATCATCATATAGCTTTCCAGCTGGTAGGGAGTAATGGCGCGGATATGGTTCAAATCCACCTTTTGCGTGGACTTCAGGTAATGCAGCAATGCCCCCGAAGCGCAAACAGCCAGTTCCTGCTGCTGTAACGGATTGCTTCCGTCAACCGCTTCAATGCTTTTTGCTGCATGGTTTCTGTCATAAGCCTCGTCTTCGAGAACCGATATGTAAATTCCGGTCTTCTCCCTAAAATCCTGCGCAGACAAAATACTTTGAAACTGCTTGTTCACCAGGATTTCTGAAGGCTGGTACCGGTAAATCTCATCCATCATTTTCTTCGTTGTATTGCCGAAGCTGATCTGGGTGGCATAGAACTCACCGGTTGTAACGTCCACTGCGGCAATGCCATAGTAGTTTCGCAAGCAATAGATTGCCATCAGAAAGTTGTTTTTCTTCTCTTCGAGCATGGAAGGATCGGTAACGGTGCCGGGTGTGATAATCCGGGTGACCTCCCGCTTAACAATTCCTTTCGCCAGCGCCGGATCTTCCATCTGCTCGCAGATGGCTACCTTATATCCCTTATGGATCAGCTTTGCAATATAGTTATGAACCGAATGCCATGGAACACCGCACATCGGTGCCCTTTCATCAAATCCGCAGTCCCGGCCGGTCAGGGTTATTTCAAGCTCCCGCGACGCAATTTCGGCATCCTCGAAAAACATTTCATAAAAGTCGCCAAGCCGGTAAAACAGCAAACAATCCTTGTACTGCTGCTTTGTATCCATATATTGCTGCATCATGGGTGTAAGCTTCATTCAGTGAACACTCCTTATAAGTCATCAGGGACGCCTTTTGCCAACTTAACGATATCCAAGGGCAGCCCCCTTCAGTTACTTAGTAGCTGCGATACCAGGGGAAGGTTCTTTAAATTTGTAGTGACCAATCCGGTCTGAAGCCCAGTTGAACTAGACCTCTTTTTCCAGACGGCCTTCAAGCCAGAATGGCCAGGTGCGGACAATTTTAACTTGAACCATTTGTCCGGTTAGGTCGCTGTCACAGGCGAAATTCACCAGCTTGTATTTATCGGTTCTCCCGGTATACATTGCGTCGCTTTGGCGGCTTTTACCTTCCACCAGAACTTCTACGGTCCGTCCTTCATAGTTCCTGTTTATTTCCGCCCCGATGGCGGTCTGCAGGTCAACAAGCCTTTGGAACCGTTCTTTCTTGATATTTTCCGGTACCTGATTCTCAAATTCCGCGGCCTTTGTGCCCGTTCTCTTCGAGTACAGGAAGGTATAGGCTAAATCAAACCGAACCCTCTTCACCACATCCAGGGTTTCCTGAAAATCCTCTTCAGTTTCACCGGGGAAACCAACAATGATATCTGTGGTAAACGCAATGTCGGGAATGGCGGCACGCATACGGTCTATCAGGCCCAAGTAATGTTCTTTCGTATATTTGCGGTTCATATCCTTTAAAATCTGGCTTGAACCCGATTGAAACGGCAGGTGCAGATGATTGCACAGCTTCGGCAGCTCTTTCATCGCCAATATCAGGCTGTCCGACAAATCCTTCGGATGAGAGGTCATAAAGCGGATTCTTTCAATCCCGTCAATATCGTTCAGCGAATAGAGCAAATCGGCAAACGCATCCTTCAAGCCCAGATCGTTTCCATAGGAATTCACATTCTGCCCCAGCAGTGTGATCTCCCTGTAGCCTTCCCTGGCAAGACGTTTTACTTCCTCAAGGATGTCCTCTTTGTTTCGGCTGCGCTCCCTGCCTCTGACGTGGGGAACAATGCAGTAAGAACAGAAGTTGTTGCAGCCCAGCATGATATTCACCCAGGCCTTCACCCTGTCGGTGCGGGTAACCGGTGTTCCTTCAACCACCTGGCTTCCGGCATCCCACAGGTCAAAAACGCGTTTACCCCTGGACAGGTACTTGTATAGAAGCTCTGGAAAGGTATGCAGGTTGTGGGTTCCGAAAACAATGCTGACGTGGCGGTAGGATTTCCTGATCTTTTCAACCACATGGGGTTGCTGCATCATGCAGCCGGTTATTGCCAGGATGCTTTTCTTCTCTCCCTCGG
>JAEZBW010000463.1 GCA_023426765.1 Bacillota bacterium | reverse complement strand
AGGGCAACGAGGAGCGCGGCCGGACCTACGGCGACGCCGGCGGCATGCTCGAACCCGATCTCAAAAACGGCCTGGGCGGCCTGCGCGATTGGCATCAGGTCCGTTGGCTCATCCGCCTGGACCCGGGCAGCGAGGTCGATTCCCGCCTCCTGGCCGACGATCTGGCCGCCCTGGAGGCCGACGCCCGGTTCGTCCTGACCGCCCGGATGCATTTGCATCGCCTGTGCGGCCGCAAAAACGACAAGCTCTATTTCGAATTCCAGGAGCGCGTAGCCGAGGCCATGGGCTTTGGCCGCCGCGGCGACCGCAAGGCCGTGGAGCGCTTCCTGTCGCTGCTGCTGCGCCGCATGGCCGACATCAAGGCCCTGCGCCAGTCGGTCTGGCCGCTTCTGGCCGGCCATTTGGGAGCCTTGGATCTGTCCGCCCCGGCCACGCCCGTGGGCGACGGCCTGCAGGACGCGCCCGAGGGCCTGCGCTTTGCCCCGGGGCTCACCGATTTCCAGGCCATGGAACGGGTCATGCCGCTTTTTGCCGTGTGCGCCGCCCTGGGCAAGGCCCCGTCCCATGAGACCATGGGCCGGCTGCGCGGCCTGGCCGGCGAGCTTGGCCGTCTGGCCGAGGTCTCGCCCCGCACCGGCCGGATGCTCTACGACAGTTTAAGCGAGATCATGCCGGTCGACGTCTCCGGCATGGCTCTGGACGCGCTGAGCGCCAGCGGCGTGCTGGAGGCCATCCTGCCGCAGTTCGCCCGGGTCAAGGACAACGTCTCCTACGACGTCTACCACGTCCACCCCGTGGGCCGGCACAGCCTGGAGGCGGTGCGGCTTTTGGCCGCCCTGCGCGTCGGGCCGGCCTGCCGGGCCAAGGAATTGCTGGACGGTCTGCCCCGGCCGGAGCTGGCCTACTGGGGCCTGCTCCTGCACGACGTGGGCAAGGGCCTTGGCGGGGCCCATGCCGAGAAGGGGGCCCAACTGGCCGAGGACATGCTCTCGCGTCTGTCCGCCCCGCCCGAGGCCCGGCACATGATCGCCGCCCTGGTGCGCGAGCACCTGACCCTGCCCGACACCGCCACCGGCCGCGACCTGTCCGACCGCGACGTGGTGGCCCGGGCAGCCGGCCGGGTGGCCACGGTGGAAGCCCTCGACATGCTCGTGCTCATTGCCCGCTGCGACGGCCTGGCCACCGGCCCCCAGGCCTGGACCGGCTGGAAGGAGTCCCTGGTCTTCGACCTCTACGGCAAGCTGCGGGCCGCCATCGAACAGGGCCGGCTCTTTGGGGCCGACGACGCCCGGATCATGCTGGCCGCCCGGGACAGCCTGCGCGAGGCAGCCCGGGACCGTTTCAGCCCCGAGGCCCTGGAGGCCCTGCTCCTGGCCATGCCGCCGCGCTATCTCGTCAGCCAGCCCGTGGAAACCATCCTGGGGCATCTGGACCTTTTGGCCCAACTCGACGCCGCCGAGGCCGAGGACCGGCGCATGAAGCCCGGCGACCGGGCCGGCCGCGACGTGGCCGCCCTGACCTACACGGCCCTGCCCGCCGGCGACGGCTTCACGGTCACCGTGGCCGCCCGGCAGGTGCGCGGGCTGTTCCCCACCGCCACCGGCGTGCTGGCCCTGCACGATCTGTCCATCCACGAGGCCGACGTGTTCCGCTGGGAAGACGGCGTGGTCATCCTGTCGCTGCGCACCGGCAACCCGCCCGACGTCATCTACAGCGACGAGGTCTTCGCCCGGGTGTCCCGGGCCGTGCGCTACGCCCTTTGCGGCAAGCTGTTCCTGGCCTACCGCCTGGCCCAGAAGCGGGGCGGGTTTGTCCTGTCCACGGCCGTGGCCGGCCCCAAGTCGCCGCCCGAGGTGGCCATCGACAACAAGGCCTCTGACCTCTTCACGGTCATCGACGTGTCCTGCGACGACCGGGTGGGGCTTTTATACGACATCGCCCGCACCCTGGCCGAGATGGGTCTGGAAACCCATCTGGCCAAGGTCTTGACCCGGGCGGGGGGGGTGCGCGACGTCTTTTACGTGCGCGGACCGGCCGGCCGGCGGGTGGAGGACCCGGAGCAACTGGCCGAGATCAAGGCGGCCTTGCTGCACCGCCTGGCCGACGACCCGTGCACGCTGCGCTAAAGGCGACTTGCGGCCGATATAGGACCGCATTCGTGGGGTTTGGCCCGGCTCCCGGCCTTGACGCGGCGCGTTGAAGCGGCGATAGATGGGTTGTGAGAGCCTGCCTGCGGCATGTTGCCGCAGGTCGAAAGGAGCCTGCATGACCGATCACGCTTCCGTATGCGTTCCGCGCATCGGCGAAACGGCCCCGGACTTCGAGGCCGAAACCACCCACGGCATCCTGCGCCTGGAAGACTTTCGGGGAAGCTGGCTGGTGTTCTTTTCGCATCCGGCGGATTTCACGCCCGTGTGCGCCTCGGAGCTCATGGCCTTTGCCGGCGTGCGCGCCACGCTGCGCGACATGGGCTGCGAACTGCTCGGTTTGTCGGTGGATTCCATTTTCTCCCACATCGCCTGGGTGCGATCCCTTGAGGAGAAGTTCGGCGCGGCCATCGATTTCCCCTTGGTCGCCGACACCACCGGCGAGGTGGCCAGGCGTTACGGCATGACCATGCCGGCCGAGTCGCCCACCGAACCGGCCCGTGTGGTCTACGTCATCGACGACCGGCAATGCGTCCGGGCGTACATGGCCTATCCCATGACCACCGGACGCAACGTCGC
>JAEZBW010000456.1 GCA_023426765.1 Bacillota bacterium | reverse complement strand
GTGCTATCAACCCCCGTAACGGACTTTCACCGTCAAGGTCGCGCGCATGCCGCGCACACTAAAAAAACAGCCTTCTTTCGCGAAGGCTGTTTTTTGTTGCCCGGAAGTTTTAGGGCAGGCTGCATTAAAAATCAATATCCACTTCGCTGCCAATGGTAAAAACCAGAGTGGATTGCGGGGTTACATAGACAACCAGTTCAATTTCGGATTCATTTCTCCTGTTCCCCGGATCATAGGAAATGTCAAAGGGAATGCGGAATTTGATCAAAAGAACCATCAGCGCTTGCAGCCGTGACAGTTTAAGGTCTCCGGACAAAAAGCGCTTAAAGGCTTCACAGGACAATATCCGCATAAATTCCTTCTGAATATCGCTCATAATGAATCCTGATCCAAGGGTCTAATGTATATTATGTTAATTCGATATAAAAGTGCCATGGAGTCGGTATGGAATTACCATCCCCAAACCCATGATTACTTTTATGAACACGAATCGGACATACAGAAAAGAAAAATAGTTGGCCTCGCTTTCGAAAAACAACACGAGCGTATGAAAAAACGCGGTTTATCACCGCGTTTTATTTGCTGTAGATTCATTCTGAAACATGGAACATGCCTGTCATCAAAGGGTTGCGTATAGCTTTTTAAAACCAAATTCAACAAGGCTGCTAAGGTCATAGGTTTTCTTAATCAATTTCATCTTCAGGAATTTGGACTCCTTGTACTGCACTTCAAGCTTCACATTGTTACTGAAGGTTAAAGCTCTGACTTCATTGAAAGCCTTGATGTATTCTTCACTGTTGATACCTTTTTCCTTACCCGGTATTTCAAACCGGATGGCAATATTTTCAACTCTGCTTTCAAATGGTTTAAAGGTGATGTAGCTGTTTTTCATTTCTTCTTTAAAGTCGGGAACCATATACATGTTGCACTCGATGCACCTGGGCATGATGACGGTCCACTTGATGTCCTTGACGATCGTAGCAGAGGCCCCCTTGTTCATAACCATGACAGGCATGACAACCGTGAACGCGGTGGAAATTCCATGATAGCTGCCGCATCCGTCCATCTGAACATCATCCGGTGTCCGGTAAACTTTAAACTTAATTCTTGGCAATCTTAAAACAGAAGAATAAAAGGCCAACAAGGAAGCGACCAATGATATTACTGATATAAAGATTACAAAGTCCATACCCTCACCCAATCCCTTTTATCATATTTATCATAAAAATTAAAGGATATACAATCTCTCTCTGTTGAAATGAATACGCAGCAACGTAAGCGCAATCTAAACAATATATATACATAATATTTCTATTTACAAAAATCGTCAAGTAATATCTTATTTTTCAAGTTCAGCATACATACAAGGTTACCCTGCCTTTGCAGCCTTATGCTTTTTATTTTTTTAAGGGTAATTGTGTGTTAGAATAAAAACAGCACCAATGAGCTGCAAAGAATGAGTTTTGTATGATAACTAAAATAATATTTTGACAGGGAGATTTTTCATGCGACGTATGCTTGTTTTGCTTTTGTCACTGGTGTTTGTGCTTTCCGGATGCGCTTATCAGGCGCCTTCTGAGTTCAGTCGCTTTGCTCCGGAGGAGTCACGGCGGCTTATTATCTGTACATCTCACAGCCAGGAGGTTTACGAGCCCATCGTACGGGAATTTGAACAACGTACAGGGATATGGGTTGAAATTGTGACTGGCGGTACTACGGAACTTCTCGAAAAGATCGCTTCAGGAGATAACCAATGCGACCTGCTGTTTGGCGGAGGCATAGACAGTCTGAGTGCTTATGGTGATATGTTTACTGTATATCAGAGCCCTGAGCTGGAAAACACTGTCCCCTCGATGCGGGGAAATGGTGTATGGACACCTTTTTCAGCGTTACCGATTGTTCTGATCTATAATCCCAAGCTTGTGCTATTCAATCCGCCGGAGGGTTGGAGCAGCCTTGTTGATCCGGCGTGGAGGGGCAAGATTGCTTTTGCAAACCCGGCTGCTTCCGGCTCAAGCTATACAGCACTGGTCACCATGGTACAGGCTCTCGGCGGCGAGCCTTTGGTGCGCATTACAGAGTTCCATGAAAATCTGGATGGACAGGTTCTATCCAGTTCGAACCAGGTGATCGATGCAGTGGCGCAGGGAAAGTACTTTATCGGTGTCACACTGGAAGTGACAGCGGTCAAGGGTATCGAGGAAGGCTATGATATTGCGATGGTTTATCCAGCCGAGGGAACCAGTATTATTCCTGACGGTGCAGCGATCGTTAAAAACTGCCGTCATGAGGATAACGCAAAGCTCTTTCTGGACTATATTTTAAGCGAGGATGTCCAGCGCCGGCTGTATAGTACGTTCTCCCGCAGGCCGGTGCGTGAAGGACTTTATTCGCCTTCTGCAAGCGGTTTAAAGAGTTTGGGATATGATATTGAATGGGCAGGCAGCCATCATACCGAATTTCTTCAGCTTTGGACGGAGCTTAGCGGGGAGGCAACCAGATGAGAGCATGGATCAAGCGGTCGTTTAAAAACCGGATCTTTATTACTGTTCTGTTGGTCGCACTGCTTCCGCTGTTTCTATGCGCTGTTTTGATGATACAGATTCAAATCAGGCGCAGTGAACGGGAGCTTAATCAGCAAGCCCAAATAGAACTGCATTCGCTGGCCGGTACGTTGACGGAAGCCCGGAAAGGTGTTGAGATGATTACACAGGAGCTTGCAGAAAGCACCGTTGTGCGGAGC
Source organism: Bacillota bacterium (assembly GCA_023426765.1). GTDB lineage: Bacteria > Bacillota > Clostridia > DSM-8532 > DSM-8532 > JAAYJG01. The sequence goes on along the minus strand of JAEZBW010000456.1, from coordinate 2,528 downwards.
GCAATGCGCCGAGGCGGCGGGGATTCGCGTATTTTATATCAGTATTTATTTCGCACCACAAACGAATTCAGAAATGTAGCGCAATTCGATATCTATGATGAAAGCGGTATATGCCGTTATACCACAGCCAGCGACCTGCCGAATGAAGCACGGGCTCTCGACTGGGGGATCCTGCATGCCGCCAGCCATACAAGGGATTTCGCCCTGCAGGAAAACAGGGGTCAGGGGTTTATCGGCGCTCGTGCCATCCAGGCTTTCGATGATACCATCCTGGGCTATCTGGTCGTCACCATCGGTGAGGACGGCCTGGAGTCGCTGTTCAGCGGTAAATACAACTCTGTAAACGACGTAATTTTGCTTGATCCGGCATGGCGTACAGCGTACTATTCTCAGTCGGCACAGGGGCTTGCCACTGCCAATGCGCTGAGAGAACAGCTGTTAACCGGTGTGCCGCTTACCGGTGTGGAAGGTGAATACAATTTTTATGTGACAGGTCTGGATGAAAGCGGCTTCACACTGATTTTACAACAGCCTCGAACCTTCACCACGACGGTCATGCGTTCGATATATTCTGTGAGTGGCGTCATCGGCTTGCTGTGCCTGGTTTTGTGCCTGGGGTGTGCGTGGGTTTTAAGCCGGTATCTGTCCAAGCCTGTGTATGAACTTGATTCGGCGATGGGAGAGGTTGAAAAGGGTAACTATCGGGTGCAGCTGGAAACCAATCGCACAGATGAGTTCGGCAGGCTCACCGGCTCCTTTAACCGCATGACGCGTGAGTATTTGTTAAATCTGGAGAACTCGGTGCGGCGGCAAAAGGAACTCAATGAAACACAGTTCCGCATGATGCAGGCACAATTGAATCCGCATTTTTTATACAACACGCTGGATTCCATGAAATGGCTTGGGGTGACACACGGCGTGCCGCAGGTGGCCACGCTGGCAACCAACCTTGCCACGATTCTGCGTGCCAGCATTTCAGAGGGTGAGTTTGTAACACTTCAACAGGAATTGGAGCTCATTGACCGCTATATCGATATACAATCCATTCGTTTTGGAGATCAGTTTTCGTATGAAGTTGATATTGACGATCACTTCCAGAGCTGTCTGGTTCCGAAGCTGGTATTGCAGCCGCTCGTGGAAAATGCTGTTATCCACGGTGTCGAGGGGCGTGATGATGGCTATATCAAGGTGGAAGCGGAAGAGCAGGATGGCGTACTTCTGCTGATTGTATCAGACAACGGCCGTGGAATTCCGGAGGAGATTCTGAGAAAACTAAATGCCCCGGACAAAAAAGAACAGGGCGGACATCTGGGGTTGTATAATGTGGATAGGATCATACGGCTGCACTATGGTGATCGGTACGGCATTTCAGTTGAAAGCGTGCAAGGGGAGGGGAGCCGTGTGCAGCTTCGGCTGCCCGTTCAGAGAGAGGAGAAGAATGATGCTGAAGGTACTGGTAGTTGATGACGAATCCATGGTACGCAAAGGTATTATACTCGGCTTTGACTGGGCCGCCCTGAACTGCGTGATTGTGGGAGAGGCAACAAACGGCAGGGAGGCTCTTGCCGCTGTGGAAGCCTATAACCCGAACCTTATCATTACAGACGTTCGGATGCCACACATGGATGGCCTTGAGATGCTTACCGAACTAAGGCACCGTGGTAATCGCGCCCACGTTATATTATTAACAGCATACAGTGATTTTTCCTATGTCAGAAACGCATTGCAGCATGGAGCGGATGATTATCTTCTCAAGCCGTTTGACAATCAGGATTTGGTGGCAGCCATCAATCGAATCCAGCAAAAAGTTCAGGAGAGTTCCGCTCTGACACCGCAGGATGTGCTTCCGCTGGTAAAGGGCGACAAGAGTAAATATGTTCTTCTGGCGATGAACTATATCGCAGATCACTATTGCGATCCCAGCATTGGCATCACGATGATTGCAAATTCTCTGGGAGTAAGCGAGGGACATCTGAGCCATGTGTTCAGGAAGGAGACCAGCTACACCATTGTCGGATATCTGACACAGTACCGCATCCATATTGCCATGAAGCTTTTGCAGGATTGCCGTCATAAGATTTACGAGGTAGCGGAGATGGTGGGCTACCGGGACGTGGCCTATTTCGGAAGCACGTTCAAGAAACTGACGGGGTTCTCGCCATCGGAATATCAGGATCGATGCAGGTAATTTGTGCAATATCCACAAAACTGAGCCTGAAAAAATCAGAAGTATCGGTAAAATCGCAGAATAAAAGGCATAATCGCAGTTTTGTCCGGTTTTATTTCAGCCGAATACTTTCTATACTATAAAGTAGATAATAGATCTATTCCCAGAAAGGAGAGTATGAAATGAAAAAAACTTTTGCGATTATGCTGGCAGTAGTGATGGTACTCGGCCTTGTGGGCTGCGGCGTCAAAACGCCCCCCAGCACCCCGAACAACCCTCAACCCACCAGCCAACCTGCACCGGCAGAAAAAGACTACTCTAAATACACCATCCGTATTTATTCAAACTCAAATTCTACTGA
>JAEZBW010000229.1 GCA_023426765.1 Bacillota bacterium | reverse complement strand
GGCAGGTATGGTAAACCGGCGGCAGGAAACATCGGCCGGAAGGTTTCCATGATAAACCCGCCAGCCATATTTCCAAGCATGGTGCCAAACAGTGCAAGGATTAAAGCATAAAACGCCAGATACACCGATCGGTTTTTCTCCGGCGCAAGCCATATGGACAGGTTCATGGTGGTCATGTCATAACTGGGGTTTCCCAAACCCTGCAGGATTCCGATGATGATCGCAAGGTAATAAGTGTCCGGTGTTGCCAGCGTCCACAAAAGGGGCAGCGAAGCAACAACGATGCAGGCCAGCTTTTGTACCGGTTTCATGCCGAACCGGTCGATTAGTGTTCCAACTTTCCGTATAAAAAGAATCGTCATGATATTCGATGCAAACTGGGTAGCCAGGGAAATCTGGAAGAAGGTCAGGTTCAGCTGCTCGATCAGGTATATAGAATAAAAGGGGCTGCTGATGCCTGCTCCAAAGGTCCATACCATTGCAAAGAGCATAAATTTTCTGTAATTCGGATCTTTTAAAGGTATCGTCAGCATGCTTTTCAGGTTTAGCTTTTCGGTGCTTTTCGTCAGGGGCGGTTCATGCACCCAGACAAAGCACAGGATATCCGCTGCACCAAAAAGGGTGACGATAATAAAAACAATGGAATATCCCGTGTAACCGGGAACCAGATCCAAAAACCAGCCAACGGCAAGGGTGGTGACAGCAGCCGAAATCGTACTGATCATGGATCGGTAGCTGAAATACTGCCCTCTGATTTCTGTCGGGATTAAAGAACCCATCCATGAGTTGAAGGTTATCCCTACCATGGCATTGGAGCAGGAACCGATCAGCAGGCATATCACGATAAGGGTGATTCTGGCATCCTTGTACACCTCGGGGATAAAAACAGGAATCAGCGCCACCGGAATCATGATCAACCGGTGGATGAAGCCAAAGACCAGAAAGATTCCCTTCCTCCGGCCTTTCTGTTCCATCAGGAACGATCCGAAGATCTGTATCACACCGCCTAAAATCGGCAAACCAATTATCATGGCATAAACAAAATCACCCGCACCAAGGGTGCGGATAAAAGCATTGAAGGAGGGGCCGTTAAATACCGTAAAATAGGCCATTCCCAGGGTTATTCCCCAAATTACGAGGCTCAGACTTCTTCTGATTTCCTCCCCATATTGATTGAATTGCTTCACGTTTTCGTTCTTCCCATCACAAGCATTTTGACGAAAGATATATTCCGTTCTGAACCGAACCACAGAACAGCGCTGCATAGCCTTGTGTAACTTATCTCATTTTAAAGCATGGCATGATAAAAGACAATGTGTTTTTTTGTCACATACCGCACTTATTTTCCCTCTTTCGTATCGAAATCACTCAAATCACCCGCTATCTTTACTGGGGTGTGAACAGTGACTCAACTTCAACATTGACAGTTGAAGTTCTCATCATACACAATGAAAACAAGGTAAAGTTTATGTATAACCCTTGCGTTTCTCATCTAATTTTTATAAAATAGAACATAGGTTCGCAGTGAGTTATGAAAGGGACGCCATGGATAGATCGGAAGTATTGAATATTTTTCACCCAACGGTGAAGGAGTGGTTTTTAACCAACATCGGCATACCCAGCCTGCCGCAGGTGGAGGGCTGGCCGCAAATCCAGTCGGGAAAAAACGTCTTAATCTCAGCGCCCACCGGGGCAGGAAAAACGCTGGCCGCTTTCCTTGAAAGCATCAACCGTCTGCTGGAGATGGGCCTGCGGCATGAGCTTCCGGAGGGTGTCTTCATTTTGTATGTTTCTCCGCTGAAAGCGCTGAACAACGATATCAATAAAAACCTGGAAGTCCCGTTCCAGGGCATTCGTAAGTTGTTTACCGAGAAAGGGGAATGCTTTCCGGACATCCGAAAGTCCGTCCGCACCGGCGACACCTCCCAGTATGAAAGGGCTCAGGCGTTAAAGAACCCTCCCCATATTCTGATCACCACCCCTGAATCATTGTTTTTAATGCTCACATCGGTAAAATCCCGGGAAATCCTGAAAAACGTTCATTATATGATCATCGATGAGATCCATACGCTGCTCGGAACGAAAAGAGGGGTACATCTGGCCCTTTCCCTCGAACGGCTGGAGGCCCTTGCCCAGCGTAAAATCGTCCGGATCGGGCTTTCCGCCACGGTTAACCCGCTGGACGCCGCCGCGTTGTATTTAGGCGGATTAACCCAAACCGATGCCGGTCTTACACCGCGCCCGGTGGAAATCATTGCCCCCGCAGTGGCAAGAAGCAAGGAGCTGAAAATATTTGTTCCGGTGGACGACTATAGGATACTTGAGCAGGGTTCTGTCTGGCCGGACATATACACCTCCCTGGTGAAATTGATCCAGGAGCACCAGTCCACCCTTGTCTTCGTCAATAACCGTGCCACTGCCGAGAAGGTTGCGGCAAACATCAACACCATTGCAGATGAAGAGCTTTGCTGCCCCCATCATGGCAGCATTTCCAGAAACAGAAGGTTTGAAATTGAAGAACGGTTCAAAACCGGTGAACTGCGATGCATTATCGCCACGTCCACCCTCGAACTGGGCATTGATGTAGGCAGTGTGGATTTCATTGTACAGGTTGCTTCTCCCCTTTCGGTATCGAGTGGGCTGCAGCGGCTTGGCCGCGCCGGCCATCGCCTGTCTGCCGTATCCAGCGGCGTGATCATTCCAAAAACCCGCGGTGATCTGGTGAAATCCTGTTTTTTGGCCCGTGAAATGCTGGACGGGCGCATTGAACGGGATCGGATCCCGATGAACTGTCTGGATATCCTGGCCCAGCAAATCGTTTCCATGTGCTGCGCAGAAAAATGGACCGAAACCGACCTTTTTAATCTTATCCGGCAGGCATGCTCCTACAGAACCCTTCGGGAAGCAGAGTTCAGAAAGGTTTTGGCCATGCTTGCGGGGGATTATGAGCATATCGAAGACATCCCGGCCAAGCCCAGAATTCTGTGGGACAGGCAGAACCATACGGTGGAAGGCAGCACCTACAGCAAAATGCTGGCGGTTTCCAGCGGAGGTACAATCCCTGACAGGGGCGCTTTTCCTGTTTACCTGGAGGACTATAAAACCCGTGTCGGCGAGCTGGATGAGGAGTTTATCTTTGAATCCCGCATCGGCAGCAAGTTTATGCTGGGCAACACCCCCTGGCGCATCACCCGCATTGAAAAGAACCGCGTTGTCGTCGCGCCCACCTCTGTCACCGGTGCAACCGCTCCCTTCTGGAAGGGCGATGGCATCGGCATGCCCTATGAGCAGGCCGTTGCTTTTGGCAAATCCCTGCAGGAAATGATGACGCAGATCGAAAACGACACCTTTATGGAAAACGCTCTTCGTTCTTCCCTGCTTGATGAGACCGGTGCATTGAATGTAAGGAACTACCTCCAGGATCAGGTTGAAGCCACCGGCGCTCTTTCCAATGACCGCAGGGTGGTTGTGGAATATACCAGTGCCAACGAAAACGACAATAAAATCGTGATCCATGCTCATTTCGGCGGAAGGGTCAACAGCGTCCTGTCCATCCTTTTCCAGGAGGCGTTGGATAAAAATATCCGCTGCAAGGCTCATACCAGCCACACCAATGATGCCGTGCTGATCCACCTGTACGGTTACTTTGACGAACTTTCGGATATCTTTTCCATGCTCTCCCCCAAAAATGTGGAACAGACTTTAATCAGTGCATTGCCAAGAACCTCCCGATTTGCGCTAGCCTTCCGTTATAACGCCTACCGAGCGCTAATGATGGGCA
>JAEZBW010000215.1 GCA_023426765.1 Bacillota bacterium | reverse complement strand
GAAGTGGATATCTCCGGAGATGAAATTCTTTTTCTGGATGAAAACAGGATGGTTACCCGGTGGGATCCCATCAATCCCCGTAATGATTTTGCAAAAGGTTATTCATGCGCTTATCTGAAGGAAGGCTACAAAATCAGCAAAGTCATGAACAGCGCCAGAGAAGTGAAATACTGGTACTGTGATATCATTCATGTACAGATGCAGGAAGATGGCAGGCTGTACAGGTTCATTGACCTGCTGCTGGATGTTAAGGTGATGCCCGACGGGCGGGTTATCGTGATGGATATGGATGAACTGGCCCTGGCGACAGAGAAAAAGCTGATCACACAGGAACAGGCAAATCAGTCGCTGCGGCAGTGCGATCGATTGCTGAAAAGGGTTTATTCGGGGGAATTGATTCAGGAGGCGGAAGCTATCTTCAGCCGGTACTGTGAGTAGGTGATGATTGTGAGAGATGTTTCAGAAACTTACATGCAAGCCAGAAAGCTGGCCTTAAAGGAATACTCCAGCTACATTTCTCAGGGACGCAACGGGTATCTTCCATATCTGGACGGTATCCTGGAAAACATCGACTTTGTTTCGGAGGTGGATTTAGGCATATTCGATCTTCCTCTGAAAAAAATAAAGGGCACCTATACCTATATGCGCAGCACATCGTTCGCGCGCAATTTCATGCCGCTGATGGGTTACGAGACCGAGTTTGCCTCCAAATGGGAAGCGGTCTACAGAGCACAGATGAAGGAAGGGCTGCGTGACGCGATCAAAGTATACGAGTACATGAATTGGTTTTATGTCATCGAAGGGAACAAGCGCGTCAGTGTTTTAAAGTTCCTTGATGTTTTCAGCTATCCCGCCCATGTGATCCGGATGATTCCGAAATATGACGAGAACAACAAGGACATCCGCATTTATTATGCCTTCCTGAAGTTCTTCAAGCATACCAAAATCAACACGATCTGGTTCTCCGAGGAGAAAAGCTTCGGCGAGCTGTGGAAGCTGATCCGCAATTATGAACCCACCAGCAGGCTGGTGAAAAAGGAAGAAAGGTTCAAGTATTTTCAAAGTGCGGTTTTCGGAGTGTTCCGCAAGGTATATCATGAACTGGGCGGCCAGAACCTTCCCATCACGACCGGGGACGCTTTTTTGGATTATATCAAAATCAATGGGGTACCGGATCAGTTTTTTGAAGACGAGCTGCGGCCTTCGCTGAAACGGTTTATCGTAGAACTGGATTACTATAAACAAAGCTCGGATGTCGAGGTTCAAACCGAACCGGTGGTGCCCGATGAGAGGAACATATTCAACCGTCTGACCAACATCATCCGCCATGAAGACAAGATTAAGGTGGGTTTTGCACTGGCCAAGGATATGCTTACTTCCAGCTGGACCTATGCCCATGAACTGGGGCGGATGCATCTTGAAGGGGTGATGGGCGATCACGTTCAAACCCTTTCGGTGACACAGGTTCCGGAAAATATGGAGGCGTATTCGTCCCTGATGGAACTGGTGGATCGGGGTTGCCAGGTAATCTTTACAACCAGCCCGATGATGATCAATGCTACCTTAAGAATAGCCATGGAATACCCGGGCATTGTATTTCTGAACTGCTCAAGCCTGTACTCTTTTAAGCATGTACGAACATACTTCGGAAGGATCCATGAGCCCCGTTTTCTGTCAGGCATCATCGCAGGCGCGATGACAAGGACCGATCGTCTGGGTTACATAGCCACCTGCCCCATGGCGGAAGTCATCAGCGGAGTTAATGCTTTCGCGCTTGGTGCAAAGATGGTAAACCCGCGTGCCGAAGTATTTCTGGAGTGGACCGGCGATTGGGATAATCAGGAGAGTTCTGCGAAAGCCGGATCCAAACTGTCGAAGACAGGCGTGGATATCCTTTCGCACCACAATACGCTGGCAAACAGGAAATTCTCCAGAGAGTTCGGGGTATACACCTTTACCTGCAGTGTTCAGGACGGAATCTGTACACCCGATCATTATCTGGCGGTTCCTGTATGGAATTGGGGTATTTTTTACGAAAAAATGGTGCGCAGCATTCTGGGCGGGATGACAAGGCCAACCGGGGAGAATTCCGGTAAAAAACAGATATTGAATTATTGGTGGGGGATGGATTCGGGAATATTGGACTTTTTTTATTCGAAGAAGCTGGTTCCCGCTCATACGCATAAACTGATCAGATTGGTCAGGGAGTCCATTACCGACGGACGGTTCAATGTTTTTACAGGCCCGTTGTCCGATCAACAGGGAATGCTCAGACTTGCCGAGAAAAAACCGGCGACGCGGGAAGAAATCCTTTCGATGGATTGGCTGCTTGATTTTGTACACGGCGAAATCCCCGATATGGCTCCGTACAATCTGCTGTCCGATTTGTCTACGGGCAGGTTATGATGTTGGCAAATACTTTTTGATGACGGGTGAAATCCTTCACTGAAGGGGCTGACCGCAAGCTGGAGCTTAATGTTTTTCCATGCAACCTGACATTTGATATAACGGTGTATTGCGATTGCAAGCAATCGCTTCCCATAATGCTCACAATGCGTTGCGGAAATCAGATATCCATGATGTAATAACCAAATCCATTCACAATGGTAGTTTTATTGTATGTATGAATCCTTTGCTGCCTGCCGTAATCCAGATGCATATGGCCGTGCAGCATGTATTTTGGCTGATACTTGTCCAGCAGCATGTTAAAGCTTTTAAACCCCTGATGACACAAATCCTTTCCGTCGCCGAGCCCATAAGCCGGTGCATGGGTCACAAGAACATCAAAGCCCTTGTGTTTTCGAATCTGCCGGTTCAATTTCCGGATCCGCTTTTCCATTTCCTTCTCGGTGTACTGGTGCGCCCGACCGCTGTATTTCATGCTGCCGCCCAGCCCCAGAAACCGGATTCCTTTGTACTCCACAACGGTGTCTTCAATCAGATCGCAGCCTTCCGGTGGGTGGTGCAGATAGGTGGTGTCATGATTCCCGTGCACATAGAACAAGGGCTTGCTGATCATGGTCACCAGAAAGGAAAGGTAGTTGGTCTGCAGATCCCCGCAGGAGATGATCAGTTCAACATCCTTGAAACGCTCCGGATCAAAATGATCCCATATAAAATCGTTTTCCTTGTCCGACACCAGTAAAATTTTCATTCTTCCCTCACCTGTGGCTAAAAGTGAAACTTCTTCTGAAGATATACCCGGAACTCTTCATTGCTTTGTACAAAGAACAAAAAGATCGATACGGGGATAAACACGCCTGCCACAATCAGCGACCAAAACAGTGAAATCTCATGGAATACAAAGCGGTTGACAAACAATTCGGTTCCGATGCACAACAGGCTTAAGGCTGAAAAGATCAATCCGGGAAGCCCTGTACCCCGTATATTCCGGGCGAGGATTACAACAATGGCAGCCAGCACCGAAAGCAGTGTCAGAATGGGGATCGCAAGCTCTAAGAACCACCGGGTTTTCGTAGCCTGCTCGATCAGATACAGAAACAGTGCAGTGCTGATGTATCCGATGATCACGATAAAAACAGGGTTTTTATTGCTGAAAAGAAATGACAGCAAAAAGTATACCCAAATTAACAGCAGGGATGCCACCGGATAAACCGACCATGATAAGAACCCCCCGGAATAGACATCCAGAGAGATCAGAAATACGATGATGGCATAAATGTCGATGGTGACCACCTTCATAAAACTGTAACGCTTCATCAGGGCCGGATAGGCCATTAAAATCCATATCAGCAGCAGGGATGCGGCCGGATAAAAGGACCAGGTAATCGTACGGTTTCCCCGGATATCAATCATCAGACATACAAGGATGGGGATGATGAGGATAAACGTCATCAGGTAAACAAAGGCCTTGCTGGGAACAAGGTTCACATGCTTCGGACGTGTTCTTTGCACTCGCTCCGGGTAACGCTTTTGCGTTCCCTCGGCCATATCTTCGGGAAAGTATACCGGGGTGCTGCACAAGGGACAGGACGTCAGATCCCGTTCAAGCTCCACACCGCATTTCACACAATATGCCACAGGCATCACCTCTCATATGTTGCTTTCGATGGTTACATGAATCCCCAGCTTCACGAGCTTCGTGAAAAATTCTCTTTCCAGTTCGGGGTCACGCACCAAACGCCCAAAGGAGATATAAAGCTTATCTTTAAAGCCGGTCACCGAACACCCCGTTTTATTGATGGGTCCGGGACCCGGAATAAAATCGATTCTTTCCACATACTGCTCCATTTCCGAAGGCATCGTGACCAACCCCAGGTTGGAAATCGTTCCGGAGCAGAGGTTCTCACCCAACCGTTTATACAGCAGCGGCACAAAAAGCTTTTTCAGAAACAGCGGTACCATGCGGACCAGAAGATTCCGCTGACCGCCGACATTCCGGCTTAACTGGCGGCTGATGGATTTCTCATTGATTTCTGCCGTCATACTGATGCTGACGATTTTTAAGATCTCTTCGAAGGTATAGTCCCCCAGACGGGGATCGATTCTCGGCATGACAAAAAGTGAAAAATTCCGCATGGTTTTGGATGGATAGATATTACGCATGTTCACCGGAACCTGAACCGCAATGGGCCTTTTGCGCCGGGGATCCTTAACATAGCAATTCTGCATGGACTGCAGCGAATCGATATAGACCGCTGTCAGAAAAACCGTCAGCGACACCTGCCGTTTTTTCGCTTCGGCCAGAATATCCTTCAGGGAAACGATGCCGCACAGCACAAGATAGATCCCTTTCTTCACCAGCTTTCCCCTGGGATGGAAAGCTGAGTCGCCGGATTCGGGAAGCGGAAGCGCAGGCTTGTAAAAACGGTTATAAGCGTCTTCGAACTCACCGGGATCAGGCTCTTCGTCAATGGTTGGAATACCCGTACTGTCGGTCAGGTTTTTGCCGGTTTCCTTTAAATACTCGTAAAGCAAAGCTTTCAGGAAGGTTACGCCACCGGTGCCATCGGTAAGAACATGGCAGAACTCGACGGAGATCCGTTGATTGTAAAACCGGACCCGAAACAAAAAGTTCCTGTTCATCAGGGCGGAAAGACGACCATTGGGGTATTGCACATCCTTTTCCACCTTCGGTGTTTTCGGGTTGTGCTCGAGATAGTACCAGAAAAGGCCCCTGTTCAGCTTTACCCTGTAATAGGGAAAACGGTGAATGATTTTTATCAGAGATGCCTGTAAAGCAGCAGGATCCACTTTTTCGCGCAGCGTTGCCGAAAACCGGAACATGGTTGTGATCCTTTCCGATTGAATGGAAGGGTAGATGATGGCGGCGTTATCCAAACGGTACCAGACAGGATGCTTTTTTACAGGTTCTTCAGTTTTCATCAACAATCCTTTCCGGGGACAGGCCTCCCACTGGAATCAAATCATTACAGAATTCAGATTCTGATTGGTATACGATCTTTCTGAGAGAGAGTCGGTTTCCTATCAGTTTAGTACATACTTACCACCAGTACAGCCACTTCAACAACTGCATATCAAATATACCATAATGGAACAGTAAGCTGCAATAAACATGTCTCACTCGAATCACCTGCTTACGCTCCTGGAAGTATGAACTATAACCGTTCACATGCATGTTCGAATTACAAATTTAATATACCCAAAATGTTTAAACAAAAAGCAAAAGGCATGGTGCGGATTCACACCATGCCTTTTGCTGCAATATGTTCACCTTACACCGCTGTGTCCCGATGCAGGATGTTATACTGGCTCATAAACAGGTGACAATAATCACCCTGCAGCTTCATCAGCTCGTCATGGGATCCGGCCTCGTTGATTTGCCCCCTGGAGATATGGAAGATACGATCGGCATTGACAATGGTGGAAAGCCTGTGAGCGATAATAAACGAGGTTCTGCCCTGCAGCAGCCGGTTAAGCGCCAGCTGCAGCGCTTTTTCAGTTCTTGTGTCGATGGAGGAGGTTGCTTCGTCCAGGATCAGAACCTTTGGGTCCGACAACAGGGTTCTGGCGAAGGAGATCAGCTGGCGCTGCCCGACCGACAACCGGGAGCCCCGCTCGTTTACTTCGGTCTGATACCCGTTTTCCATCTCCATAATGAATTCATCAGCCATGACCTCTTTCGCCGCCTGGATGACTTCCTCGTCCGGAGCATCCGGCTTGCCGTAACGGATATTATCCATCACCGTGCCCGAGAAAATAAAGGTATCCTGCAGCATAACACCAATCTGACCCCGCAGCGATTCCAGCGTCACCGCTGCGATGTCGAAACCGTCCACAAGGATTTTGCCCCCGGTGAGGTCATAAAACCGGCTGAGCAGATTAATGATTGTCGTTTTTCCTGCCCCTGTGGGCCCCACCAGTGCGATGGTTTCACCGGGCTGTACGCTGAAGCTGACATCCTTCAGGATCGGAATATCCTTTTCATAACCGAAAACCACATGTTCGAACTTCACCTCGCCCCTGATTGGCGGAAGGGTGCAGGCATCGTCGGCATTTTTCACCACAACGGGCTCATCCAGTGTCTCAAATATTCTTTCCAGGTACGCTGCAGCCACAATGATCTGGTTGTAGAAATTGCCGAGGTTTGTGATGGGTGCCCAGAAATGGCTGATGTATGATGAGAAGGCCACAAAGTCACCCACCGATATACCGGCATTCGAAATCCTCATCACACCGGCGATGTACATCGCAGAGATGGTCAGCACCGATATATTCTCGGTGGCCGGCCACAGAAGGATGTTGGCCCTTATGGCGGATATCCACGAAGTACGGCATTCCTCGCTGGTAGAGCGGAATATTTTTTCGTTTTCCTCTTCACGGGCAAAGGACTGGGTAACCTTGATTCCGCAAAGGGACTCGTGCAGATAAGCATTCATATTGGATTGCTTCCGGCTGACCTTTTGCCACCGCACACGCTGAATGTTTTTCAGCACATATAAAACCACCAGCAGCAGTGGCACGCCGGCCAGGCTGACGAGTGTCAGCCGCACATTCATCGACAGCATGAAACCGATGATCAGAATCAGGCTGGACATGTCGGTCATCATGTTAATAATGCCGTTTTGCAGCAGATCATTCAGTGAGTTGACATAGTTGACCACACGGATGATGATCTTGCCATGGGGCCGGCTGTCATAGTAGGTAAACGGAAGCTTCTGCAGATGCAGGAACAGATCCCGCCGAAGGCTGGCAATAACATTCTGGGCTATCTTTGACATGCTCCTGATCCGGTAGCGCATGCAGACCATGCTGAGAAGAATGGAAACCAGGAACACCAGGGACACAAGCACCAGCTTGAGCGTATTGCGGGAAGGAATGATATCATTGATGGCTGTACGCATCAGGTAAGGCCCCAGTAAAGTTGCCAGGTTTGACAGAATCATCATGGACAGCGTTGCTGCGATGTCTCTTTTATAAGGCCTGATATATGTCCAGAGGCGCTTCAGGTGCGCCAGATTGAATTCACTGTCCAGAGTCTCGTCCACATCAAATTTGTTTCTTGCCATTTATATCACCTCCCCGGTATCCACAGCATTTGAGTTGAAATCCCCCATCTGGTTCATATAGACATCATGGTAAAGCCCCTGAAGCTGCAGCAGCTCCTGGTGCGTACCTTTTTCCACGATACGCCCCCTGTCCATGACGAAGATCTGATCGGCGTTCATCACAGAGGAGATGCGGTGCGTGATCATCAGCGTGGTTCTTTTGCGGTTCAGCTTCTCCAATGCCAGTTGTATTTTGAACTCGGTTTCAATGTCCAGGCTGGAGGTCGTATCATCCAGAATCAAAATGTCGGGATCCTTTAAAAGTGTGCGGGCCAGGGCGATGCGTTGCTTTTGCCCTCCTGAAAGCCCCACGCCGCGTTCTCCGACGATGGTATCGTATCCCTCGGGCAGCTCTTTGATAAAGCCGTCCGCCTCTGCAATTTCAGCTGCACGCCGGACTGCATCGAAGTCTGCGTTGGGCACGCCATAAGCGATATTTCCCTCGATAGTGTCGGTGAATAGAAAGACGTCCTGCATGGAGATGGAAACCCTGCTGCGCAGCATCTTCAGATCCATGTTCTTCACATTTACCCGGTCGATCAGTACCAGCCCATCATCGGCTTCATAAAACCTGAGGATCAGGTTCATCACGGTACTCTTGCCCGAACCGGTGGCACCAATGAAAGCAGCGGTTTGTCCGGGTTCAATGACGAAGTTGACATCATGCAGAACAGGAGCGGTTTTATAGCTGAAGCTCACATCCCTGAATTCGATTTTCCCTTTGATGTTCAGGTCATTCAGGCGGATCCCCTCGTTTTTGATAAGGGGCTCATGGGCAAGCAGTTCCCGGATTTTGCCGCTCGACGCCTGGAAACGCTGATAATCGCTGGTAAGCCAGCCAATCATGCGCATCGGGATTGTAAACCTTTGTGCCAGTCCCTGAAAAACCACCAGTTCGCCCACCGTAATGGTATCCTTTAATACGAACCATCCGCCAACCAGGAGAATCAGGAAAAAAATCATATTGCACATAAAGTCTAAAAGCGGGAGGAATTTCTCCCATAACTTTGCGGTTTCAATATTTTTATCCCTGTACTGCTCATTTTCACGGTCGAATTTGCTAATCTCAAAATCCTCCCGTGCGAACGCCTTCACAACCCTGTGACCGCTGATATTTTCCTGTACGGCGGTATTCAGCTTTGAAAACTGCTGGCGAACCGCCTGCATCGTGGGCAGGATCACCTTTCCAAACCGGGTGGTGATCAGAAAGGTGACGGGCGTCAGCAGAAAAATGCACAGGGCAAAAACCACATTGATCTCAAGCATCATCCAGATGGAAAAGGTCAGAGT
>JAEZBW010000075.1 GCA_023426765.1 Bacillota bacterium | reverse complement strand
AAAAAATATATCAGTTAAAAAAGAAATACAGTTAGGTATACGCCAATCACTCCCTGGAAGCCTTCAAATCAAAGGGATTGAAGATTTTGCACTAATTAACTTGTAAACTACCGCTAGCAGAATAAACAAAAGGAATTATAACGGCAGCATTTTAAATGTTTCATTTTTTTGGTTTTTGGTATATAATAAAAAAATCTGGGGAAACACGCCATATTACAGGATGCAGTATTCATTAACAGCCAGAATGTGATGAATCATGAAGAAAAAAAGAAAACAGTAGAAAAATAATAAAATCAATGAAAAAGGCAGTATTTTCGTCGGGGAAATAATTATATATTATGTTTCTCTATTCATTCTCTTTGTGCAGATTCCACAGCTTTCCCCAGAATAAACAGGGAAATTCCGTTGCAGGCTCTATACATTTGAGAAAAATACAAATATAATATATATGATAGCTATTTTTCAGGGAATATTGGGGTGTGTGCTAATGGATACGGGAACAATTCTCTTTAAAAAACAGAATATACTTGCGGAGCTTGTAAAAAAAACCCGTCTTTTTGCTGAAAACCTGGTATGCATTGATATTGGCTTCCGAAATATCAAGGTTTTAGAGTCTAAAATTTGGGATGGCAAGGATGTTTTTATAAGAGATTATGGCATTGTCGCTACGCCGAGGGGTTGTATTAAGAACGGGGCCATCAGTGATGTTTCAAAGGTGGTCTATGCCATCGAAAAGGTGCTGCAGGAAAACAGGATCAAAACGAAAAACACGAAGATCGTTATGTCCGGCACCAGTATCATTACCCGGGTACTCATTGTTGAGATCCCGCACCATTCCGACAAAAAGTCTGCAATTGAACATTCCATTGCCGAAAATATCCCCGTCAACATGGAGAATTACCAGTTGAATTATAAGGTGCTGGAAGAATCCCACAGGGCAAACACCGTCATGCTGAAGGTTTTTGTTACCGTTGTGCGCAAAAGTATTATTAAAAGCTATGTCGACGTGGTCAGGGGTTTGGGGCTGAAGCCGCTTTCCATTGATATTCCGTCCAACAGCATTGCCAAGTTTTTCAGAAGGGAAATCAATGTCGACAGGGTTCCCAGAAAGCCGCATCAAATTGAAAACAATGTTTTTGCGGTTTTGGATTTCGGTTCAGAAACCACCATTGTGAACATTTTCAAAGATAAGGTTCTTGAATTCAACCGGGTTGTTCTGCTGGGCAGCAGCAATATTGATGAAATTATTGCCAGGGCTCTCGACAGAAGCATTGAAGAAAGTGAACGGCTGAAAAAGATGTATGGCATCGCCTCGCTGGGCTTTAATCCTTCGCCCGATCAAAAAGCCATGTACGAGCCGGTGAAATCGTTTATTGATAAAATTGTCACGCAGATCAAGCTATGCTTTGAATTTTATGTAAAAAGGTGTTATGGC
Organism: Bacillota bacterium; assembly: GCA_023426765.1. Lineage (GTDB taxonomy): Bacteria > Bacillota > Clostridia > DSM-8532 > DSM-8532 > JAAYJG01. Next base: position 21,188 of record JAEZBW010000075.1, on the reverse strand, counting down.
CAGCCGGTGTCGCAAATCTATGTCATCGGGGGCGGCTCTCTTCTGAAGGGTCTTCTGGAATATCTTCAGGATGCTCTGGATGTGCCGGTATATCCCATTGGTCTGCTTTCCATCGACAACATTGAAATCGACCCCAAGCTCGATGTCGGCAGGCTGAATTACTTAATCAACTCCATCGGAATTGCCCTGGACGCGTAAGAGTCGGAAATAAATCAGGAACCTTCGTTTGTAAGTGTACAAATGAAAGGTTCCTTTTAATTTTCGCAGTTATCAGGTTAAACGGTGCATGAGTCCGACGGGTGGTTCGGGCGATTTCATTCATTCTCAGGCCTGTAACCATTGCAGAAATACCTGTTGAGAACGAATAAAAATGTTTGACAATATATGGAGAGTGTGCTAATATGTCGTATAGCGATATATCGAAGCACGATATAAAGCGTGACGATATATTGTTTCGGGAGGATAAAGCCATTGAATCATCCTGTTACCAGACTTTATCCTCAGGAACAAAAAACTGGATTTTTGAGAGGAGATTTACGATGAAAAAACTAAGAACAGTATTATTGATTGTAATGGTGGCCATGCTTGTCATGCAGCCGGTATTTGCAGTAGAGCCGGCGGAAGCAAATGTCATACAGGCGCAGGATCAGCAGGACAATCCTGCTGGTTGGGCAGCCTGGGATGTGCAGATGATGAGTACATACAGGCTGGGAAATGAGCAGAATTATGTACAATTCACCGGAGTAATTCAGGGCAGCCACTACCTTTCCATACAGGAAGAGCTTGAAAAGGCATTTGGCGTTACCGATGCGTCAAAAGTGGATGCGCAGCAGAAAATGACCCGGGGACAGGTGATTGAAGAGCTTTTTGATATCATTCAACTGACGCTTCAGCCGGAGGAGCAGGATGCCCTGAAGTATTTCGAAGACAATGAGCTGATCAGGGGAAATGGAAAGGGGTATGCACTCGAATCCGAATGCACCGTTCAGGAACTGCTTGTATTCACACGGCGTGTTTATGAGTTTTTGGTTTATGCCAGGGGCATGGACGCCAAAGGCGCCTTTTGGAAGGTATCCGATGAGGACAATACCGTCTATCTGCTCGGCTCCATTCATGCCACCGATGGTTCGGTATTCCCCATGAGCAAAGCTATTCTGGATGGATTTACAGATTCCGAGTTCCTTTTCGTAGAAGCCAATACGCTGGTGCCGAACCAGGAAGAAGCAGCCTATATGCAGGAAAAAATGATGTATTCCGACGGGACGACCATCGACAAGGTGATTTCCAAAGAAGTTTATGACAAATATGCTGCAGTCATGCAGGCAGCAGGAATGCCGCCTGAGGTGTATGATATCCTGAAGCCGTGGGCTGCTGCCAGTGTTGCAATGGTTCTGAATATGTCCGCTTCTTCGATACAGGCTTCCATGGGGATTGATGTATATTTCCTGAACCTTGCCTATATGAATGCAAAACCCATTTTTGAAATGGAAGGGATAAAATTTCAGACCGACATGTTTGAAAGCTTTACACCGGAGCTTCAGGAAATGTATCTGGCAGGCTCGCTTGCAGGCGGAACCGAAAGCAATGAAAACCTTTTGAAAATGATGCAGTCCTGGAAAGCAGGGGATGTGGAAATGCTGGAGAGCATCGTTTTTGGGCAGGAAGCCGAATCGGAGGCCGAGAGAGAATTCAATGAAAAGCTGTTTGATATCCGCAATGCCAACATGGTTGTAAAATGTCAGGAAATGCTGACAAAGGATACTGAAAATGATTACTTCGTCGTCGTTGGCGCCGGCCATATGATCAACTACAATGGAATCGTTAAGGAACTGATAAAACTGGGTTATACCGTAGAGCAGGTAAAATAGCAGCAACAAAACAACAGAAACCCCGTCATAAACCAATATGGCGGGGTTTTTTCACGGGGATCAAACTGAACCCGGGTCTATTTTTTACCGATGGATACACGCCATACATCAGGACCCTGCTCCAGGTATTCCCACTCAAATTGATCGGGCATTTCCATGATGAATTGATAATGTAAGGGTTTTGGGTCATGATCGTTCACCAGTTCCATCTTTTCGCCTGGCTGAAGGGCAGTAAAGGTATTTAAAATTACAGGATGCTTGTCTTTGGGTGCATACATTCTTGCATCCACGGTTGCTTTGAAATTTGCCATATTGTCGCCTCCCACTTTTATCGGTTAAGATTAGTATACTCGAATCAGTGGTTCTTTCTGTGATTTAAATCAAAAAAGAGAAGCGATTTCGTGTTTTCAAAAGCTGCGGGCTCCTATTCTTCTTCTTTGGAACGTAATGAACTGTTTGCAGCATTATTGCTGCCATTGCTGCTCTTAACCGATTGCCTGTACTGTGCTGGGGTCATGGCCATGTGCTTCTTAAAGCGACGGATAAAACCGGAAGCATCGTAATAACCTACTGCAGAAGAAACGTCCTGAATAGGCATGTCTGTTACGGCCAGCAGTTCCTTGGATTTCTCCATGCGGAGCAGCAACAGGTACTCCGAGGGGTACATCCCGGTAAACTCCTTATACTCCAGTGACAGGCGGGATGCACTGATACCATATTTGTCGGCGACAGCACCCATGGAGAGATCCGGATCGGTATAATTTTGTCGGAGATAATCGATCACCTGTCGGATGACAGAGGGTTCCTGCGCCACGATCTGCTCTTCCTTCACCAGAATGTCGCCGCAAAGCTGACGCAGCGTTTCAACCAAATCCTCAACCTGCCTGATCCGGGACAGTTCAAAGATATCATAATACTGCAGCGTATCGGTTGAAACTCCGTCAAAGCTGAGGTACTTGTTCAATAGCATGCTGATCAGATCATTATAGATCATCCGGAACGCAAACAGCGAAAATTTCTTATCCCGCAGGATCTGAAACAGCTCATTAATTCGATCATTCAGCGCACGTGAGTCACCGGCATGCAGCGCTTTGCGAAAACCTTCAAGGTAGCCCCGCGTAAAGGGTTCCATATCCCTTGCGGTAGCGCTGACATCTGAAAACCACAGTACATATTCGTTTCCCATTACAAAACGGTTGTCATAAGCTGTACTGGCTTCCAGGTAGGCACTGGTGGCTTCCGAGAAGTCGACATGAACATTGCTTGCGGAAATAACTGCTTCCCTGTCCAGAGAAGATAAAACAGTATTTGCGGTTTCGGCCCATGAAACCAGAGATTCACGCTTATCAGAGAAGACTACGAACAGGTATTGCTCCTGATCCACAATTTCCATTCCATAACCATCCGCATGATGCTCCTGCATCAACGCAATAAACTTTTCCAACCCATGGATGTCCTGTGGAACTGCAGACATTAAAGAAACGCAGTAATAAGTACGGTCAATATCCATGCCCAGATCGGCAGCCATATAAATAGCTTCTTCCCTCGTAGCATAACGGCATTTAACAAAATTCCTGACAAACGCAGCTTTAAAAGCAGGCTTACTTTCATCCAGGCGGGTGTTCAGCGCTCTATTCTGCCCGATCAGTGATTCAATTCCGCTGCGGATTGCCGTGAAACCGTCCTCAGAGGCAGGAGCGTCTGCACCGATGCTTTTCTGCAGTTCCTTGATGGGCTTTACATGCCTGCGTACAAAAAAGACAGTCAACAGGCTGCAGGGGATGCTGAGCAGAAGCATGAACAATGCAAAACCAAGCCTGGAACGGGCTGCCCGCATTTGCACGGTTTCATTCGGGATGAGGGAGACATAGTTTAGTCCGAGGATGGCACCCTTCTGGACAAAAAGCAAATACCGCGTTCCTTCCTCACAGGTCAGCTCGCTGAAGGAATGATCGTTCTGCTGCCGGAGTGCATGCAGAATCACCTCATCCGGGATGTTGATGCGTCTGATGGACGAGATGATTTCATCTCCATGAAAAATGTACATATTCCTGGGCTGATCAATTTCATCGGCAAACAGCTTCTGGTACTTGTCCTCCTGCACCTGAAAAAAGGTGTTTCCAATGTTGAAGCGGCCGTCCAAACGGAGAGGGATGGCGACGGTGATCATCTTTTTATTGGAATTTGCGGCGAGGATGCTTTGTACATTCAGGCCGGGCAGAATGCTGATTGAGTCATTAATCTTCCTTAAAAATTCCCGCAGCGCTTCGGGTGAAAGCTTGTCATAATTCATCAGTTTGTTCGTAAATAGATCGAGTGAGACAGTTGTGCCCGACGAATACAGATAATCATCGGTATGATAAATGACATACAGCTGATCAAAGAAACTGTCCGCCGAATTGTAGGACGCCAGCTGTTGTTTGAGATAGTAAGCCTTCATGGGATTTTGCTCCAGTTTGAAGGGAGCGATGTAAGGAGAAAGGCTGAGCTGGCCGGCAATGCTGATCATTGCCGATAGTTTTTCCTCATGCTGCATACGCAGAGAGCTGAGACGATTCGTGTTTTCTTCCACAATATTGGCACGGATGGCAGAGCCATAGCTGTTGCTGACATAGATGCCTACGCCGATATACAGGATGGCCATCACTGCGGCATAGGATACGACATAACGCGAGAAAATGGAACGGAAAACAAACCTCTTCATACACTCTCCCAATAGACTTTGACATTACACCAGTTAAGCAATAAACCGCAGCACAGTTCAGTGCTGCGGTTTATGTCAATTGTCATGAAATGACGAATCAAACGCTGTGCAAATAGAACACCTATGTGATTATGTATTTATTTTATTTTATCATTCGCACTTAATTCTTGGCAAGGTAATTGTCGTAAGCTTTCTGGTACAGCTTGATGTATTCATCAACGCCCACAGCTTTGGCTGTATCCAGAAAGTTCTGCCAGCTGGCATCGGTCACGCCGTTCGTGATGAAGTTGGTGATGGATTCTTTCATGAACTTGTCAATTTCATTGAACAGGCGTGTCTTTTCCAGGGCGTCGTCATTATTCATCTTTACAAGGAAGCGCAGATAATCCATTGAATATTTCTCCAGAACACCGGCTGATTCATAATCCTGGCTGTAATTGAAGCGTTCCACACGGTGAGGAGGCATTTGGTAAATCCCAAAGTAGTAATCGCCAGGGGCGAAGAACTGGCCCTGGGTTACCGGTACATACTGATAAAGGCCATTGTTTTCAGGAATGTAAACAACCTCATACTTGCCATCCGCATTTTTCTTCATGCAGGGGTCAATCGGTCCGCCGGCAGCAATCGGACCATTTACCGAAGCCAGCATGGTCTCGGTTTCAAACTGGGCATCCAGCCATTTCAGGGTTTCAGGGATGTGTTTGTTGGCAATGGTTAAGGCTGCGCCAAATTGAGCAGTTTCCAGAATTCTCGGTACCTTTACGCCATGTTCGCTGGCCGGAGGAATGATGGAAACATAGTTTGCTGCAGTTTCGGCGGAAAGCGCGGTGTTGATCAGACGCAGGTAGGTGGTGTAGCCAACCTGGTTGGCATTCATCTTTGTACCCCAAACGTTGGAATCCTGAGTGATGGATTCGGGATCCAGCAATTTTTCGGTATAGCACATATTCAACCATTTCAAAGCATCACGGAAACCAGGCATATAACCGGGGAATACCACCTTCTGGTTGTCGTCGATGCAGGCATACTGCCAGCGTACCAGCGGTACGCCGAAGCTTGCGAAATGGGTGTAAATACCCTGGGTCTGATGGATCAGGTCGGCAGCGGTGAACGGAATTTCATCCTTCTGATTGTTTCCGTTGGGATCGCCGTCACGGAACGCCTTCAGGACGTTGGTCAGCTCGTCAATGGTCTTTGGAACCTGCAATCCGAGCCTGTCCAGCCAGGCTTTGTTGATGAAATGGTTCCCATCATGGTTGACGTTTTGGGCTGTCAGGTTTCCGATGAAATAGGTTTTACCATCGGAAGCCGGGATAGCTGCATTGGAGTTGTTCATACTCAGGCGCGGATAATAGTTGGGCATATAATCCTTCAAATAATCGTCCAGCGGGATAATGATTTTCTGAGTTACGCCGTATTCCTCGATATCCACTGTACCACCGCGGATGATCAGGTCCGGGTAATTGTTGGCGGCAAACATCAGGTTGATCTTTGTGTCCCAGTCGCCTTCCTTTACAGGTTCGAATTCAACATGGACATTGGTCTTCTTCTCCAGTTCCTGATAGAACCAAAGGTTGTTGAAATCGGTCTGCTGGTTTTCCAAAGCCCATTGGAAAGCTCTGAGTGTAACCTTTTCATTGGTTGGTGCAGCTTTTGTGGGTTCAGCTGCCGATGCTTTTGTAGGCTCAGCGGTTTGTCCGCCTGAGGGAGCGCCGGGGATGCTGCATGCAGTCATCAGTACCATGGTAACAAGCAGCAATACAAGGATCATTTTTTTCATTCTTTCCATCTCCTTCTGAATTTTTATTCAAACCGCCTGGCGGTCGGAATCGAAATTAGCCCTTCAGGGATCCGAGCATGACGCCCTTGACAAAATATTTCTGCATGAAGATATACAGTAAAACAGCAGGACCGGTGGAGATGACTATCGAGCAGTATCTTGCGACGGCAGCCTTGCGTCTGGCCTCAACCATGCCCTGGACGTTGTCGGCATAGGCGTCGAAAAAGGCATCGGTTGACGTACTGGTGGTGAGCATGGCGATGATTTCCCGCAGGACCGTTTGCAGCGGGAGCTTTTTACGGTCTGTAATATATACCAGCGCTGTGAAATAGTCGTTCCAGCGCGCTACGCCGTAATATACGCAAAGCACCGCGATAATCGTACCCGAAAGGGGCAGAACCGTGCGGAAAAAGTAATTGAAATGGGTAGCACCATCCATGATCGCAGCCTCATACAGCTCGTTGGGAACGTTCATGGAAATGTAGGTTCGCGCGATCATCAGGTTCCACACCGAAACGCAATTGATGATGATCATCAGTGTTACCGTGTTATGCAGGCCCAGTTCTCTGTTCATTAAAAACTGTGGAATCAGACCGCCGGAGAAAAACATCGTAAAAACGAACAGGAAGTTAATGAATTTCTTCCCCGGAAACTTCCGGGTTAAGGCGTAGGCAGCCATCATCGTCACCACAACGCTGAGAGCGCTGCCGGCCAGCGTATAGAAAATGGAATTCCCATAAGAGCGTATCAATTCCTTATGCTCGAAGACCGCCTTATAACCGATTAAGGAAAAATCCTTCGGCCAAAAAAGAACCTGGCCTCTTATCACAGCATCCGGATCCGACAGGGAAGCGATGATGATAAACCATAAGGGATACAGAACAATAAACAGGAGAATAATCCAGAAGATGTTGTTGATCACATCGAAGGTCGCGTCGCCAATAGGTTTTCTCATGATACTCTTCTTATAAGCAGTTGCTTCCACGGCACACCCTCCTAAAATAATCCGGTTTGATTCAGACGTTTAGAGACCCAGTTCACGCTCATGATGGTAATAAAGTTAATGATGTTGATAAACAGTCCGATGGCGGTTGTATAGGAAAATTGCGCTTTCCCCAGCCCCATCGCATAGACATATACCCCGATGATGTCCGATACCGACTGATTTCCGGGCGTATTCATCAATAAAGCCTTGTCGGTGTTGGAAACCAAAAGGCTTCCACAGCTGAGGATCAGCATCATCACCACAATGGGGATCAGATGAGGGATATCAATATGATGAATCTTCTGCAGCTTGGTGGCACCATCGATAGTGGCCGCCTCATAGAGACCTGGATCGATTCCGGTTAATGCTGCAATATATAATATGGTATTCCAGCCTGCATGCTGCCAGATATCGGTGATAATGAACAGCGGGCGGAACCATTTCGGCTCGATCATAAAGTGGATGGCATCACCGCCCAGCGCTTCTATCAGTGTATTGATGACGCCATTGGTCGGTGATAGAAACAGATAAAGGATACCGGCCATTACAACGGTAGAAATAAAGTGAGGGACATAAATGGTGGTTTGAATGAACTTCCTATAACGGGGCCTTTCGATTTGATTCAGGAATATCGCCATGATGATGGGGACGGGAAAGCTGCAAATCAGGTTATACAGGTTCAGCAGAAAGGTATTAGCCAGGAGGCGCTGAAAATAGTATGCATCGAAGAAATCGGTGAAGTTTTTCCAACCTACCCATTTGCTGCCGAGAATGCCGAAAGCGGCCTTATAATCGCGGAATGCTATCTGGACGCCATAAAGCGGCAGATAGTTAAATACAAAGATGAAACCCAACGCAGGGAGTAACAACACATAAAGCTGCCAGTTGTTCCGAAAGGAACGCCCCGTTCGCTGCCAAAAACCATTTCCGGTATCGACGGTCGCTATGTTTTTCGTTTTCATCCATACCCGTCCTTTCCTGATGCATCACAGATTATGAATTGCGTTGCGGATTGTCTGCAGATAATGCCGATTTACATGTGCAAATATGCTTATCTGATATTATCATAGCACGGCTGTTTTCCCGATAGCTATCGTCAAAATTTTTAACTATCTAATTTTTATTAAAAAACCAACCATATCAGAAGAAAAAATAGTAAATTTGCACAAATAGTAAAAAGCTAATAGATACAGCTGCAGTGCAATGATGATAACGGATTTTTGAAGTGTATACTAAAATCTGTTTAAATGCTATAATATTGTCATCCTAATATTTTTTCACTTCTGTGATCGTTTCTTCAGGGGGTGGTAAGGCAATATCAGCAATGATGATTTTACGCATGGAAAAGGCATAGGTATTAATGAGTTGATCATGAGGAGGGGATCTTATGTTTTGGGGTATTGCGGAAGAATTAGGGAAAAGCATTATCGCAAGCAATGTGAAAAGGGAATCCGGCCTGTCGAAATATGCCTGCAGGAGCATAAAGGGGGAAAGAAGGTTTCCCGACCGGGAAAGAGTACCGGACAGCATGAACATCAGACCTGCTTTTTTTCATGATGCGGACAGAATCATCCATTCCTCGGCGTACACCCGGTATATCGATAAAACCCAGGTGTTTTTTCTTTTTGAAAACGATCATATCACCCACAGGGTGCTGCATGTGCAGTTTGTATCCAAAATTGCCAGGGTTATCGGCAGGTGCCTGCGGCTGAATGAAGATTTGCTGGAGGCCATTGCTCTTGGCCACGACATTGGTCATGTTCCCTACGGACATGACGGTGAGAAACATCTGAGCGCAATATCCCTGAATGCAGGGATGGGTTTTTTCTGTCATAACGCACAGGGGGTCAGAGCGCTGATGGAACTGGAAAACAGGGGTAAAGGCCTGAACCTGACCTTACAGGTTATCGACGGCATATTATGTCATAACGGCGAGTTCCTGAACAAGGTATATGAGCCTGAAACAACCAAAACCTGGGATACGCTGCTCGATGAATATCATAAGTGCTGGACGGTTGCCGGCTTTGACCGTACGATCAGGCCGATGACCCTTGAAGGTTGCGTGGTGCGTATTGCCGATGTGATCGCATATGTCGGAAGGGACATTGAAGATGCGATTACGGTAGGGTTGATTGAACGCAGCGATATCCCGGAGGAGATTGTTGAAATTCTGGGAGATTCCAATGATAAAATCATAAACGGGCTGGTAACCGATCTGATCAGCAACAGCATGGAAAAAAATTATATTACTTTTTCAGAAGAGGTTTACAAAGCCCTGGAGATGCTGTTGAAGTTTAATTATATCAATATCTATCATAACCCCGCCAAGCAAGATCAGGACAAGAAGATTGAGACCATGTTCAAGCTGATGTATCAGCAGTATCTGACAGAATTACTGGAACAGGACGAAGGGTCGGGAATCTATAAAAACTACATATCGGGCATGACCCCCGAGTACAGGGCAAACAACAGGCCCGAGCGGATGGTGATCGACTACATGGCCGGAATGACCGATGACTATTTTAACCATCAGTTCAGGAAGCATTTTATGCCCGAAAGCTACGGAATGAAGATCAAATGAAGCCCATAACCGCTCAGAATGCACAAACAGCGCAGACATCCGCCTGCGCTGTTTGCTTGCTCCGAAAATGCATCTTGACCGTCTGCCCGAAATCTCTGAAACAGATTTGGAACGCCTTGAGAAATACAAAAAAGCCCGGCAGTTTTTGTACGATGGGGAATGAACATGTCCGACGAGGGCAATAAAGGTACCGAATTTTCAGCCAGACATGGCAAAAACATTACGATTGTCCCATAAACAGATCGATATATTTTTGCTGCAGGGCTGGGTCTGTTCGAAAACCATCGCCGAGAATGCTGCTGAACAAATCCGGCAGAAGCGCCGGCATGAGGGTGGCCGAGACCATCTGAAGCACCTTTATCTTCATTGCATCATCCTGGGTTCCGGAGGATTGCTCCAACCTGGCGATGATATCCCGGATGAAGTGAATGATTTGCTGCATCACCGGGGTATTATACTGATTGTTATTGATCGGATCTTGTAAAATCGCCTTGATGATTCCCGGAAAATGCGCCGAACCTTCCAGAAAGTAGAGCATGATATTCCTGAAAGCCAATCCCGCTTCATGGCTTGTAAAAAAGTCCGAAGTATCCGAAAACATGTGTTTCAGCGCAGTACCAAGGCTTTCCTCGATCAGCTTTTCCTTGCTGCCAAAGTAATAGTTCACTGCAGCGATGTTCACATCAGCCTCTGTGGCGATGCTTCGGGTGGTTAAATTGTGTATTCCTTCCCGGGATATTATTTTGATGGTGACCTGAATGATCTTTTCACGGGTTGAAAGCTTTTCCAGCTGCACCGGTTTGAAATCATGACTTTTCAAATCCATTGAAACGCTCCTCGATACCTTGCATGGCTATATCAGGCTGTTATGTGTTTTGTTTAAAACATATGTTTAAAATATCACAACGCCAGCCAGCCGTCAAGAGAGGAGGAGTTCTCTGAATGGTTGTTACAGTTCAGCACCAGGTAATCATCGGCGGGATATGCGAATCACCCGCTGCTCTCTTCAGTTGACAGTTTTAAGGTATTTTTCTCGACAATCATAAAAGCAGCAATAAATACAACATTGATCAATATCGTGTAAACCGGTTTCCAGCCATTTTTCACAACCATAATTCCCGTTCTGACAAACAGGATTTGCACTGCCGGGGAAACAATGAAGGGAACTATTTTCCACTTGGGATTTTTCAGGATGCATGTAACCAGCACCAGTAGGAAAGACTCGAGCAAGTGATAGAAAAAAGTAATGATGATACTTGTAATGTAGATGTCTTGTACCTTTTGATATATCCATTCCATGGTGTAGCTCGTTCTTCCGTACAGCAGCAACAATGGGCTGGGAATATGGATAATGAACATCGCCACAAAATAAAACACTACTGCACGTATGCTCCTCCGGCGTGGCTTGATCATTTTTAGAAACCATCTCCGGGAGATTGCGATAAAAATAAAAACGGTAATCACCGACATGTAATAACGCCACCAGTAATGTGCGTATAAACCCAGTTTTACATATATATACTCAATCGCCACAAAAATAGCCGCAACCAAAGCAGTCCAGCGGTACTTCAGGGAACATGTGACCATGATTAACCCTGCCGCAGGATACATTGTCGCATTGAGAAACAGGTGCCCCATCAGGTTTTGTGCCCAGGGGCTGGTATACAGGCCTGTTCTGTATTCATAGGAATTGAACATGCCCAGTACGGTAAATTCAGCAATCCAGGTCATTCCGGTGGCAAACAGGTAATATATCATCATCGTGGAAACCGGATAGGTTTTTCTTTTTTTGTATAGCACAAAAGGAACCGGTAAAAAACTAACTGCCGCCAGACCAACATACCAGATATAATTTTTCACAGTTCACCTCCCCGTAATTGATACATCTGTTCATACTATTTTCTGTATCTGCAAGTACAAGTATGCAAACGAATTTTTTGAATCAAAAAGACCATTTACAAATGTTCAACATTGTGAATAATGGTAAGTAGATAAAGTGAATTGATCAATAGCTTTGCGAATGGGAGGGATTTTGATGTTTATGGCTGACAGCGAGCGATATTCAACGATGAAATACAACCGGTGCGGGCGAAGCGGACTGATGCTTCCGGCGATATCCCTGGGCTTTTGGCACAATTTCGGCGGGGGGGATTTGTTCGAGAACGGCCGGAAAATTATGCGTCGTGCTTTCAATGCCGGGATAACCCATTTTGATCTGGCCAATAATTATGGACCGCCTCCGGGTTCCGCCGAAGAAAACTTTGGCAGGCTTTTGAAGCAGGATTTTCAGGGTTACCGGGATGAGATGGTGATCTCTACAAAAGCCGGCTATTTCATGTGGTCCGGGCCGTATGGGGACATGGGTTCGAAGAAATACCTGGTGTCAAGCCTGGATCAAAGCCTGAAGAGGATGGGGCTGGAGTATGTGGATATCTTCTACCACCACAGGCCGGATCCCAGCACGCCTCTCGAGGAAACAATGTCGGCTCTGGATTTGATCGTTCGCCAGGGCAAGGCTCTGTATATCGGTCTGTCCAACTACAGGGTTCCTGAAATGCAGAAAGCCTGTGCCATCCTGAAAAAACTAAGAACCCCCTGTCTAATCCACCAACCCAGGTATTCCATGCTGGATCGCTGGGTGGAGGACGGCCTTTTGGATCTTCTTGATACAGAGGGGGTTGGGTGCATTGTTTTTTCTCCGCTGGCCCAGGGTGTTCTCACCGGGAAATACTTAAATGGTATTCCTACCGATTCCCGTGCAGCCGGACAAAGCATTTTCCTCAAACCCGAAAGCCTTACCGAAGAAAGGCTGGATAAGGTTCGAAAACTGAACGACCTTGCCCGGGAGAGGGGACAAACCCTGGCGCAGATGGCGCTGGCATGGGTGCTGCGCGGCGGACGGGTTACCTCGGCGCTGATTGGGGCCAGCAAGCCCGAACAGATTGATGATTGCGTGAAAACGATCGAACATCTGGAATTTTCTAAGGATGAACTGAACCTGATAAAGGACATTTTGAAGGAGTAATATCGGCCATGTTCTGCACACAATTCATGCAAACGCTCGTTCATTTTCAGCGAATGAGCCCCGGTTTTTTGGGTTGATACCAACCTCCATGTGACATCGTAATGGGATTTCATCGCAGATTTAAAGAGATTATCTGTTGGGTAATGATTTCATATTTTCAGTTTAATAAGTTTTTTAGGGTTCTGCCTTGAAGGCGGACAAGAAAGGGGGTCTTCTCAATGCAGGAACATATCAGAAGGGCTTACCAGTTTCTGATTGACAATGGCCAGTCCATTGCCGCCAACGAAGCTGCAATTGCTTTGGGCCAGGGGTCGGAGGAACGCAGACAAAGGATGCTTCAGCACCCGCAGGTGCAATATTGGATCGATTGCGCCGATCAGTTCCGTTTAAAACCTCAAATTCACAATGCGGCGGATACCTGTCTGGAAAACTGGATGCATAAGCTTTTATCCTTTGGTGTGCGCGAAAGCGATGACATCAGGCTTGAACGGGTGAACCGCGAAATTCTGCAATTCATCCGGGACAATCCGGACAATGAGTTCTTTTTTAACACGGTAAACTGTACGATTGCTGCTTCATGGCTGATCTGCATGGGGCATCAGGACAAGCTCCTCACCGATATCATTGCCGAAAGGGTTCACGCCATTCATGGGTTTATATTCAAGGGTAATTATGATATTTATGCTGACCCTGCGGGGTTTCCCTCCATCCCGAAGCAAAGGGCCATGCACCCGCTGGTAAACCCGTTTTTATATGAAAATAATGTCTGGAAGCTGCCCACAGTACATGACATGTTCGCTTTTGCCAACCTGCCGTTTGCATTATGCACCCCCTCCATTCAGGACAAAATAGAGGACATAGTTGAATATATCCTGGATGAGCGATATCAGAAATTGTACAGAGGCTACGGCTTAATGCTGGTCCCGCCGAGAACCTATTACTCCATGGGTTGGTCGGTGCATTTAGACCACTATTTCGAAAACAGCGTTCGGCTTTCCCAGGATGGCGTTGTCTGGTCCATGGAACTGATGTCACACTTCAAACCGGCCCGGGAATCGGGTTGGTTCCGTAAAACCCTGCAGCACCTTCAGGAATTTGAAACAGATGGTTTATATGAATTTCCTGCGGGGTATATGACGGAGGGCAGGGATAAATACTTCGTCGGCGGAGGGCATATGGGTCTTGGTGAAAACCGGAAGAGCAAGACTGCATTGAAAATTGAGTCCACCGCCTGGATGCTTCGGATTTTAGCCTGAAAGATCGATGAAGGTTAAAACATAAAAAGAGGCGGAATTTCCCGCCTCTTGTTTTTGCGCATAAAAAAACTGCACACCTGCAGCCTTCCAAACCCGTTTTTAGATAGTAAAATAATAAACCTGGTATCTCAAGCACCAATCATATATATAGCATAGCTGGAAAATATCAACTTGTCAAGAAATTTTTCAAAATTTCACGAAAAGAAGTGTCCACCAACCATCGCTTGTTAGCAGCCTACTGTACCCTGAAGAACGGAATTTTGTTTTATCCCGGTTTTCAGTTAAAATTGAAACACCGTAAAAAACCCATGAAGGGAGGATTTCTCATGCCGCAAATCATGTTGGCGGGCATCTCAAAAAGCTTTAAAATTCTGCAGCGGCCGGAAGGCCGCTTCGGAGTGCTCCGAGGTGCATTTACCCGCGAAACCAGGATCATTCAGGCTCTTGACGACCTTCATTTTCAAATTCAGGAGGGTGAGCTTGTCGGTTACATCGGGCCCAATGGTGCCGGTAAAAGCACAACAGTAAAGATCATGAGCGGAATTTTAACCCCGGACCGGGGGGAATGCAGAATTCTTGGCAGGACACCGTGGAAGGAGCGGATTGCATATGTTTCTCAAATTGGGGTGGTTTTCGGGCAAAGAAGCCAATTGTGGTGGGATCTGCCTGTGCATGACTCTTTTCGGCTTCTGAAAGATATCTATAATGTGCCGGAAACGGAATACCAAAAAAGACTGACCGAGCTGGCAGAAACTTTGGATATTTCCGGTCTGTTTAAAATCCCGGTCAGACAATTGTCCCTGGGGCAGAGGATGCGTTGTGAAATGGCGGCTTCTTTAATCCACAGTCCGAGAATCCTGTTCCTGGATGAACCCACAATTGGGCTGGACGCTGTATCCAAGCTGGCTTTGCGGGATTTCCTGAAACAGGAGAACCGAATGAAAGGGATTACAGTTATCCTGACAACACATGATATGGATGATATCGAAGCCCTCTGCAACAGAGTGATGGTGATAGGCCATGGAAAGCTGTTATATGACGGAGAACTGTCGGGACTGAAAGACCGGTTCTCACCGCTGCACAGGATTAAGGCAACTCTGCTTCGGGAGGTTGAGCCATGCCCGCTGGACGGGGCTGAGAAAATTGAAACCGACGGAAAGGTATGGACCATCTTTTTCAACCCATCTTTAACTGCCGCTTATGAAATGATAGAAAGAATAGCCCGTCAGCTGCCGCTGAAGGATATCTCCATGGAAGAGGAAAACATAGACGGGATTATTGCGCAAATGTATAAAAAGATGTGCCTGGTTTAGCTTTTACCTGCGGAGGTGTCCATGATAAAAAGGAAGTTGATTCTTGCGAATATCCGGGCGTGCTGCTCACTGTTCAGGATTAAGACTGCAGAAGGGTTTCAGTACAGGCTGGCAGGTCTGGCCGGAGCTTCCACCGGAATTTTTTGGGTCTTGATTGAAATTGCGGTATATTCGGTTTTTTATCAGTTTTCACAAAGGAGCGGCGCAGGTGTATTGGCCGGATTGACGTTGAAGCAGGTCATTACTTACTCGTGGCTTGCCCAGGTTTTGTTCCTGATGCAGCCAATGAGTATTGACGCAGAGATTCTAAAGAAAATCACCAGCGGAGATGTGGGGGTGGAGATGTGCCGGCCACTGGATCTTTATTTCCACTGGTTTTCAAAAACAGCAGCCGGCAGGCTGATACCGCTCTTTTGGAGGGGCTCCATTACGCTTGTTGCCGGGATGCTCATGCCGGCAGCCTGGCGCATGTTGCCTCCGGCTACCCTTAATGGTTTGGTATGGATGCTTGTTTCAACGCTCAGCGCATTCGTTCTGTGTTCTTCCTATGCCATGCTGATTTGCGCCGTGCGCTTGAACATTACCTGGGGAGATGGGCCTACCTATATCATGATGCTTGTCGGCGGGGTTCTTTCGGGGGGATATCTTCCCCTGCAGCTGTGGCCGGAAGCCATGCAGAAGATCCTTTTTTACCAGCCCTTTGCCGGATATCTGGACATCCCCGTTCGGCTGTATCTGGGAACCATCGCGGCGGGGGATGCCGGAAGGGCGATTTGCCTGCAGCTTCTGTGGTCCTGTGCGTTTATCCTGTCGGGAAAGGCTTTAATGGCAAAGCGTCTTCAAACGGTCATTATTCAGGGGGGTTGACATGAGTGAAGTGAAGGTATATTTACAGCATGTCCGGATGAATTTTTTAGCAGGCCTCCAGTATAAGGGATGGCCCATCATGGTGCTCCAGGTGATTCTGGTCGTCATCTGTGATCCCATCAGCCTCTTTTTCCTGTTTTCACGGTTTGGAAGTATCGGGGACTGGTCTGTGGAAAGGATTGTATTAATTTATGCCATGGCGGTGACCAGCTTTGGCCTGGCGGAAACCTTTTTCCGCGGCTTTGATTATTTTCCGTGGAAGATGATTCAAACCGGGGATTTTGACAGGGTTTTACTGCGGCCCCGCTCTTCGGTCACCCTGGTGGCAGCATCCTATTTTCATATTCACAGAATCTCCAGGGTTTTCGGGGGCTCCTGCTTTATCATCTGGGCCTTGGTCAGGCAGGGCTTCCGACCGACGCTGCTGAACGTGTTCACCCTTTTGCAGGGGTTGGCTGGAGGGCTTTGTGTGTACGCCGGGGTATTCATCATGACCTCCGGGATAGCTTTCTTTACCGTGAAGGCATTGGATTGGATTTTTATTTTCACCAATGCCAGCTATCAGGTTACACGCTGCCCCATCAATCATATGCCCAGGCTGTTGCGGCATATGTTTACATTCTTTATGCCTGTTCTGGTTGTAAGCTATTATCCGGCATCCACCGCATGCGGCTGGGGAGGGGGATACGCCAGGGCATTCCTGGCGTTGCCGGCCGGGCTTTTATTTCTGCTGTTTTCAATAGTGGTCTGGAGATTTGGCGTCAGGCACTATAAAAGCACCGGAAGCTGATTGCAGGGGTAGAAAACCGTAATTCTGTTTTGCAGGAAACCTAAGCCACGGGGACAGGTACCTTGGCTAAATTTAGCCAAGGTACCTGTCCCCGTGGTCGCACGTGGTCGCATGGATATAACACCGGTATCCCGCTTAATATGACGGACGGTAAGCGGGAATATCGGGTTTGATCATGATGGAACTGAATTGGATCATCCGGATTCCTTCTTGTTCCGCTGCAGTTTTCCCATGAAAGCCAGGCCATGCCTGCCAAGATAAAGTAATGGCTTCATCAGGGGGCCCTCCAGTTCCCTGGCGACATTTTTCAACTGCTCGCGGATGGGGATATGCTGGGGGCAAAGCTTCTCGCATTTTCCACACTGCATGCAAAGAGAGGCATAGGATGGGTTCGATGTAAAGCCACCAACCCACATGTAATAATCGATGCGTCCCTTTTTATCAAACAAATACTTGTTATTATACCGTTCAAAGCATTGTGTAATGTTGACCCCTGCGGGGCAGGGCATGCAATAATTGCACCCGGTGCAACCAACCTTCATCAGACGGCGATACGTATCTCGAACCTTTTCCACAAGCTGCAGTTCTTCGGGAGTAAAAGAGCCCGGGAACGCATCTGAAGCAATCCTCAGGTTTTCCCGGATATGGTTGTCATCGTTCATGCCCGAAAGGACGACATGAACCTCAGGATGGTTCCATATCCACCGGAAGCTCCACTCGGCAGCAGAACGCTTCACCCTGGATTGATTCCACAGGCTTTCAACTTCTTTCGGTATTTTTCCGGCAAGCTTACCGCCGCGCAGCGGTTCCATGATGAAAATCCCCAGCCCTTTTTCCGCGGCATATTTCAAGCCCTCGGTTCCGGCCTGGTTTTCCGTATCCAGGAAATTGTATTGGATTTGGCAGACATCCCAGGGGTATGCATCAATGATTTCTTTCAATAATGCTTTGTTGCCATGGAATGAAAAGCCCGTGTGCAGAATTTTCCCTTCTCTTTGAGCAGCGGTCAGAAAATCCAGAACACCCAGAGATACCATTTTGTCCCATGTACCTTTGTTGTTGATGTTATGGAGAAGATAATAATCAACCCTGTCTGTTCGCAGCCGGGCGAGCTGCGTATTCAGAAACTGATCCATGTCTTCCCTCGTGTTTACCATATAAGTGGGAAGCTTTGTAGCAATTTTAACCTTATTACGTAACCCGTCACTCAGAATTCTGCCGAGGATGGTTTCGCTGGCCCCTCCATGGTAGGGAAAGGCCGTATCGAAATAATTCACACCCTGGCTGATGGCATACCGGATTTGTTCTTCGGTTTTTTTCAAGTCAATCACACCATTGCGGGTGGGAAACCGCATGCAGCCATACCCAAGGATGGAAAGTGAATCTCCCGTTTTCTCGATTGTTCTGTAAAGCATGATTATCATTCCTTTCAATAGGCTGACTGGTCAGTCTAGTATTCGCAAAAAAATAGGGTCATATTCTAAAGCTATCCCATAACAAAGTGAAAGCTTGTTTGCGGATATCGCTGTTTGCATATTTTTCAGGATGCTGTAAAAAATATTGAATTTGGGTCATTGTCATGCTGCTGACCATGGATATCAGCAGATCGGGGTCCATTCTCTTCACCAGTTCAAGCTCAACCCCTTCAAAAAAGATTCTGTTCATACCGCTGAACAGGGTAAAGCCTTCATCATGGGTCTTTTCAGAGATATAGGCCGAATAGCTGAACTGCATGAAAAACTGATATTCCATTGGGTTATTCATGCCCCACTGTATGGTGTTTTCCCACATTCGCTTCATCTTTGCCCTGAACGTAGTCTGCTCCTGAACACCTTCCATCATCAGCCTGACCAGACGTTCCTTGCAGTGCAGATAAAGGCTGTTGATCAGCTGTTCCTTGGTCTGGTAATGGTGAAAAAGAGTACCGGTAGCCACACCCGCTTCCTTTGATATCAGGGAAGTGGGTGTTTCGTTAAAGCCTTTTTCAACAAATAGCTTTATAGCAGCAGAGAGTATTTTTTCTTTGGTTTCCATTTTATCACCTTTTCCATTATAATCCTAAACCGACTAATCAGTCAATACTATTCTGATTTTTTTATTCAATGAGCGCTTGCGCGTTTTGTGTGCAACTGGTTCATAACTATCTCTGATAGTTATGAACGACCTGCGAGCATTTTATCAAATGTCAGGTTGCATGGGCGAGCAGCAAGCTTTAGCTTGCGATCAGCCCCTTTAGTGGGGGATTGTACCCGCCACTGAAGCAGAAATCGGTTTATTCCCCGCCTATTGAGGCAGGGGTCTTAGGGCATTTGATAAATTTTTTAAGAAGGAGTTGAGCATTATGGTTTGAAGGCAGGTGGAACCAAAATCAGTGATACATCTGAACAAGCAGCATGATTGAACGCTTGTCTTATCGGCTTGGCGAAAACGGCCCGGCGCGCAAGATTGACACGCCTGATTGGGTGTGGTATTTTGAAAATGGAGTGAGGAAACACCATTCGTTGGGGCGGTGATCAAAAAAGAATCCTGAACCCGTTTAACCTGCTTCACGTCCATGGGCATCTGCCCTTATCAGGCCGTATTTAACTTTTACCGGGAGGGAAAACCATGAAACATCATCTCGTTGAAGGAAAAACTTTGCCCGAGGCATACCATAAATCACTGGTGAAATTGTTCCAGGAGGGCTTAAAATACCCCTGTCCGGACTATGATACCAATATGCTGGAAACTTCTCTGACCCTTTATGTGGAGGATGCTATTGCCGAGCCGTTCATATCAAAGCTGTTCCCCGGCGGTCACCGTGAATTACAGCAATATACAATGGAAATAGTGGACGGTATTCTGGATTTTAAAATCGGTGAGGGAAACTGCTGGGAATATACATACCACCACAGGTTTGCGCATCAATTACCCTGGATATACTCGGAATTGAAGAAGAATCCTTATACCCGCCGGGCTATCATGAATATCCGTGATTTCGAAGTGGATACCTCCAATTCGCACCCGGCCTGTCTGCAATCCATTCAGTTCTTTATCCGTGAGGACAAGCTGCATATGAAGGTGATGATGCGATCCAATGATGCCGTTCAGGCAACCTTTATGAACGCAGTGGGCTTTATCGCATTGCAGAGAAAGGTGGCGGCAGACCTGGGCTATGCCATCGGAAGCTACACCCATACCGCCAACAGCTTCCATGCTTATGAAAGAAGCTTCAAGATTCTTGAAAAATATGTGAAGGACATTCAGGAATGTGACATTGAAGATCTGACCTTCAATTATGACGAGTTCTACAAGGAACTGATGGAAGAAAGTATTCCTGAAATTATGCAGCAGGTGAATGCATTGAAGGAAAACCTGAAAAAGGAATAAGATAAGCATAAAAACCCCCCGGTACAGGATGTTCTGCACCGGGGTTTTTCAGGTGTGATCACTATTGAAACAGCTAATCCATGTTCTTAATGATTTTCTTTGCAACTTTCACAACCTCTGCCGCTTAGTCTGTCTGACTATATCTGTCTATGGTCCTCACAGCAATAACCACAGCCTGCTCGCGGGTGGTCGTGCCCTTTGGTACAAAGTTTCCGCTGATGTTCGTCATCAAACCGTTTTTGCTCATGAACAGAACCGATTCCAGGGCCCACCCCGAAATGTCTTTCTCATCCGGGTATTTGGCTGCGCCGTCGGTACTGAAATCTGCATTCGGTTTCATTGCTTTGGCTGCACGATGCATCATGGCAGCGATCTGCTCACGGTTGATCAGCTCGTTGGGCGCGAATTTGCCCCCGCCAACGCCATTGACGATTTTCAACTCATAGGCTTTATAAATTTCAGGGTTGGTTGTATCACTGAATGCGTCGGTAGCCGTATATGTGGCTTTTGTGCCGCTTACGGTTTCGTACAGGCGGACAACCACTTCGCAAAATTCCTCGCGGGTGATGGGGCCCGCCATATTTCCCTGAATTTTGTCGGTAATGAGGCCATATTCCGATGCCTTGTTCAGTTCAGGTACAGCCCAGGAG